>JBILUX010000031.1:0-11248 GCA_044370765.1 Candidatus Planktophila sp.
GCTACCGGAGCAACAGGTGCTACCGGAGCAACAGGTGCTACCGGTGCCACTGGAGCTAATGGCACCAATGGATTAGCGGGATCAATCGGTGCAACAGGTGCAGCCGGATCTAATGGCACTAATGGAGCGCCGGGATCAATCGGTGCAACAGGTGCAACCGGTCCTACTGGAGCAGCAGGAGCTACAGGCTCTGTTGGAACAACCGGTGCCGCCGGTGCGACCGGAGCCGCCGGTGTTTCAAATGCGAAAGCCACTCCTATTACTTTTACAGGAAACTTATCAGGCAACGCTGGAAGCTATAAAGCCTCAGATACTTTTGGAACATTTGCTGCCGGCGGAAGTTATGTTGTTCATATTATAATTAACACTTACGATGCGAACTCAAGCGTTTTTACTTATGGCTTGGGATTTGCAATAAGCGCTTCGGGTGACAGCCCAGTTATTTCCAGCAGTTTTTCGGTCATTTACGGAAGCATTTATTCTGGAGGTAATCGTTCTACAGTTGCCGTTATTGCCGACTTGGTTTTGAATGGGGCCTCGACAACGAACGCGTATTCATTGATAGCGACCTTAACCTCAGGCGCCAATGGTGGAGCCAGTATCGCGGCTAGTGGAATGAGTACTCAGATACTTGTTGGGGCTATCGGCTAAAAACTTGGAGCGGGTGACCGGGATCGAACCGGCATGGCCAGCTTGGAAGGCTGGGGCTCTACCATTGAGCTACACCCGCATGTGGTGTCTTGAGGCTAAAGATACTGGGTCGGTAAGCGAAGCGTGAAATCTCCTCTAGACTCCTGCATTGCGCCTCGGGGCGTAGCGTAGTGGCTAGCGCGCCTGCTTTGGGAGCAGGAGACCGGGAGTTCGAATCTCCCCGCCCCGACCAGTTCTTTCTTGTAGTTCATAACTTACTTAGGAGCACTTGTGAAAAGCACAGTCGAGACATTATCTCCAACCCGCGTTCGTCTCGATATTGAAATCGAATATAGCGAAATGTCTTCGCACGTAGCCGATGCTTACAAAAAGGTTGCAACTCAAGTAAACATTCCAGGCTTCCGTAAAGGAAAAGTTCCAGCTGCGATGATTGATCAGCGCGTTGGACGTGGAACGGTTCTAGACGAGGCTATTAACGCCGCGCTTCCTGATTTCTATGGCAAAGCAGCTCGTGAGCACTCAGTTGCAGTTATTGGGCGTCCAGTTGTCGATGTTAAAGAGTTTGTCGATAATGAAAAACTCTCATTTACAGTTGAGGTCGATGTACGCCCAGAAGTTAAGCTGCCAGATTTTTCAACGATCACTATTGAAGTAGATGACGTAACTGTTGCCGATGCCGATGTTGACGAGCAAGTCGAATCATTGCGAACACGTTTTGGAACATTGACAACGGTCGAGCGCGCAATCGTTAAGGGTGACTTTGCAACATTAGATATGGATGCATTCATCAATGGTGAAACTGTTGAGGGTGGACAGGCAAATGATATTTCTTACGAAGTTGGCTCAGATCGCATGATTGAAGGCCTTGATGACATTTTGATCGGTATGTCTGCAGGAGAGACTAAGAAGTTTGAAACGAAGCTTGTTGGTCAGGCCGAGGACGAAAAGGGTGAAGTTGAAGCAACTGTTAAGGCAGTTAAAGAGCGCGAGCTTCCACCAGTAGATGATGCCTTTGCAAAGCTTGCATCAGAGTTCGATACGTTGGCAGAGCTAAAGGCAGACTTTGTTGAGCGCCTTGGTCGCGTTAAGAAGATGGAGCAGGGAACACAGGCGCGCGATCGCTTAGTTGAAAAACTACTTGCCGATCTAGATATTCCAGTTCCAGAGAATTTAGTTGAGCTAGAAGTTACCGATCACCTTGAAGGTGAAGGCCGTTTAGAAGATGCCGAGCATCGTGCAGAGGTTGATGGCCAGGTTCGCTCATCACTGAAATCAGATTTCTTACTCGATGCAGTTGTTCAGGCTGAAGATGTTCAAGTTACTGAGATGGAGCTGACTGAGTACTTAGTTCGCACATCACAGCGATACGGAATGGCGCCTCAGCAGTTTGCTGAAGAGTTGCAAAAGGCCGGTCAAATTGCGCAGTTAGTCTCAGAGGTAACTCGGGCAAAGGCCTTGTCATCGGTTCTAGGTCGCATCACGGTAAAGGATGCATCTGGCAATGTGATCGATCTTGAGGCATTGCGCCAGCCCGCCGAGCTCTCTGATTTAGTCGACGAGGCTTAAGCGTTCTCTGATTTTCCTCGCAAAGGCTTTAGCCCTAAGCGAACAACGCCCACTTCACGCTCGTTTTCTGCGCAATTGGGAAGCATTTAGCGCGCAACATTGTTAGGGTCACTACAGGTAAAAAAATAGCTAACCGGAAGGAATACACGTGGATTTTCTTAACTCACAAGCTGGTGAAAACCGTGCCCGCTCATCGAGCATTGGAATGATCGGCTTGGATGATCAGGTCTACAACCGCTTGCTTCGCGAGCGCATCATCTTCCTTGCCGGCGAAGTACGCGATGACATGGCCAATGCAATCTGCGCGCAGATACTGCTTCTGGCCGCTGAAGATTCAAATAAAGATATTTTCTTGTACGTTAACTCACCTGGCGGATCAGTTACTGCCGGCATGGCCATCTACGACACGATGCAGTACGTCAAGAACGATATTGCAACCGTTGGAATGGGAATCGCTGCATCGATGGGACAGTTCCTACTTACTGCAGGTGCCCCAGGCAAGCGATATGCAACTCCTAATGCACGCATCTTGATGCACCAGCCACTCGGTGGCATCGGCGGTACTGCGACAGATATTCGTATTCAGGCAGAACAGATGGCTATCACTAAGCGCACTATGGCTGAAATAAACGCCAAGCACACTGGCCAAACACTGGAAAAGATTCTGATCGATTCAGATCGCGATAACTGGTTTAACGCCGAAGATGCAAAGGCATATGGCTTCATCGATCACATCGCAACATCGGATGGTCAAGTATCAGGAGGAAAAGCTTAATGAAGCACATTCAGGATTTCAGCGCACGATACGTTCTTCCAACGATCGAGGAAAAAACCGCTTATGGTTTTAAGCGCCTTGACCCTTATACGAAGTTATTCGAAGAGCGCATTATCTTCATGGGTCAGCCAATCGATGACACCGTTGCAAACGATGTTATGGCACAGCTACTAACTCTCGAATCAATGGATCCAGATCGCGACATCATGATTTACATCAACTCACCTGGTGGCTCATTTACTGCGCTGACTGCAATTTACGACACCATGCAGTTTGTTCGCCCAGATATCAGCACAATCTGCTTGGGTCAGGCCGCATCAGCTGCAGCTGTCATCCTTGCAGGGGGTGCTAAGGGCAAGCGATATGCACTCGAGCACTCACGTATCTTGATTCACCAGCCTTCATCTGAGGGTGGTGGGCAGGCATCTGATGTCGAGATTCAGGCTAAAGAGATTGCACGTATTGCGCGTCTGCAGGAAGAGCTTCTTGCGCGCCACGTTGTTAAATCTGCTTCAGAGATTGAAAAAGATATCGAGCGCGACAAGATTTTAACTGCCGCAGAAGCAGTTGAATATGGAATCATCGATCAAGTATTGGCCTCACGTAAGGCCAAGCCAGTCAAGTAATATTTAGGCATGAAACTATTTGAGGCGGGCTCCCTTTGGTCATATAAGGGATACCGTCTCTTTTGGGTTTCTACGACCATATTTGTCCTTGGCGCATCTGCATTTCCGATTGCCCTTGCAGTAACAGTTCTAGATGCCGGTGGTACTGCCACTTCCCTCGGAGTAATTCTCGGAGCCCGTATCGTATCGGGAGTTCTCTTTGCACCCTTTGCCGGAGTCTGGTCAGACCGCCTACCGCGCAAACAAGTCATGGTTGTTGCCGACTTATCGCGCGCCGGAATTGTATTTGCAATGGTCTTTATTTCAGCTCCACAACTTCCACATTATCTTTTGGCGCTGGCCGTCTTCTTGATGGGAGTTGGAGATGCCTTTGGCGCAGCCGCTGCTGGTGCAATCATGCCCTCACTTTTACCCGATGAAAAATTACCGGCAGGAAATGTTGCGCGCGGAATCGTTGTTAAATCTGCATCGATTATCGGTCCAGGTATCGGGGGAGTCTCCGTATTTTTAATTGGCGGCCGCCTTACATTTCTCATTACAGCAATCGCCTTTGCCATCGGAACCATCTTCTTAAATCAAATTAAAGAGAATATGAATATCGATAGAAAGCCACAGGAGCCATTCATGGTGGAGATGCGCGAAGGCCTGCGCACTGTCCGTGACATACCCTGGATAGGCGCGATGATCGCAATGGCATCTGTCCAACTTATGGTTATTTTGGCGGCAGAAAACGTACTACTGCCAGTAATTACTCGGCGCGAGTTCGGAACAAATACCGCCTTCGCACTCTCTGCCGCCGCCTTCTCTATCGGAGGAATCATTTCGGCGCTTATCTGCGTCAAACTTAAAATTAAGCATCAAGGTCAGTTCTGCGTACTTGTTTGGATGCTCCTAGTGATTACGACGCTCGCATTAGCCTTTCCAGTTTCGCAGACATTTATAGTCGTTGCATATCTACTTGCTGGTTTCTCCGTTGGCCCTTGGGAGGCGTTCTGGAACTCGGCGATCCAGCGCGAAGTCCCACGCGAATTGCAGGGTCGCGTTTTCAGTATTGATCACATGGGTACTGTCGGTTTAATGCCACTTGGAATGGTCTTGGTTGGACCGGCAGTAAGCGTATTTGGTGAGAGAGAGTTGCTCATCGGGGCATCGATTTTTCATATCATCATCTGTCTATTTGTATTGCGTGTTCCGGGTGTTAAAGACATGAAGATGCCAGAGAAACGCGCGTAATTATTCTTACGGCGAACAGTTACAGGCTTAAATACCCAAGCAAAAAAAGCCTTGTGAATCTAAACTTTGCCCATGACAAGAATCGGCGAAACTAGCGACCTGCTCAAATGTTCTTTCTGCGGTAAAACTCAGAAGCAGGTAAAGAAGCTTATTGCCGGTCCTGGCGTTTATATCTGCGATGAGTGCATCGAGCTCTGTAATGAGATTATTGTTGAAGAGCTCTCAGAGGCAAACTCACTCGGATTGGCCGAACTTCCAAAGCCACAAGAGATATTTGAATTCCTCGATCAATATGTAATCGGCCAAGATCGCGCTAAGAAATCTCTATCAGTTGCCGTGTACAACCACTACAAGCGCGTACAAGGCGGCCATCGTGAAGACTCTATTGAATTAGCAAAATCAAATATTTTATTACTTGGTCCGACAGGATGTGGCAAGACGCTTATGGCACAGACATTGGCGCGCATGCTCAATGTGCCATTTGCCATCGCCGATGCAACTGCGCTAACTGAAGCTGGTTACGTTGGCGAAGATGTTGAAAACATTTTGCTCAAGCTCCTGCAAGCCGCCGATTACGATGTTAAAAAAGCCGAGACCGGAATTATCTATATCGATGAGATTGACAAGGTCGCACGCAAATCTGAAAACCCATCTATCACTCGCGATGTATCGGGTGAAGGCGTTCAGCAGGCCTTGTTGAAGATTCTCGAAGGCACTGTTGCATCAGTACCACCCCAAGGCGGACGTAAGCATCCACACCAAGAGTTCATTCAGATAGATACTACAAATGTTTTGTTCATCGTTGGAGGAGCCTTCTCTGGGCTTGAAAAGATTATCGAAGCACGAAGCGGCAAAGCAGGCGTCGGCTTTAATGCAACATTGCAAGATGCAGCAGCTAAGAATCGCAGAGATATTTTTGCCGATGTTATGCCTGAGGATTTATTGAAGTTTGGAATGATCCCCGAATTCATTGGTCGCCTTCCAGTTCTTACGAGCGTTGAGAACTTAGACAAGGGCGCTTTGATGCAGATTTTGACTGAGCCAAAGAACGCCCTCGTGAAGCAGTATCAAAGACTCTTTGATCTAGATAATGTCGAACTTGAATTTTCCATCGAAGCACTCGATGCGATCGCAGACTTGGCATTAATCCGTGGCACTGGCGCTCGTGGACTTCGAGCGATTATGGAGTCCGTCCTGCTATCTGTGATGTATGACGTACCAAGCCGCAGCGATATTGCAAAGGTCCTAGTTACTAAAGATTGCATAAATACTGGTGCTCAACCTGAATTCATCCTTCATACGGGCGATATTCCAAAGCGCTCACGCGGCCAAAAGGGTCAAGAGGAGAAGAGCGCATAATCTAGACTGCTCCTCATGTCCCGCGAATTAGCTTCCAGCTTTTCACCAGCTGATATCGAAGCACCCCTGTATGAAAAGTGGGTTGACGCTGGATATTTCAAGGCCGACGCGACATCTTCAAAGCCGCCCTTCACGATCGTGATTCCACCACCAAATGTCACCGGCTCTTTGCATATTGGTCACGCCTTAGATCACACGCTTCAAGACACGCTCATGCGCATGAAACGTATGAAAGGTTTTGAAGCCTTGTGGCTACCTGGAATGGATCACGCCGGAATTGCTACTCAAAATGTTGTTGAAAAACAGTTGGCAGCTCAAGGCCTAAGTCGCCATGATCTTGGGCGCGAAGATTTTGTTAAGAAAGTCTGGGAGTGGAAATCTGAGTCAGGTGGAGCGATTTTAGATCAGATGCGCCGCTTAGGAGATAGCGTGGATTGGTCACGCGAGGCATTCACAATGGATGCAGGTCTTTCAACTGCAGTGCTGACAATCTTTAAGAAACTATATGACCAAGGTCTTATCTACCGTGCAGAGCGAATCATCAATTGGTGCCCACGTTGTTTGACGGCGCTGTCAGATATTGAAGTAGAGCATCACGATGATGCCGGCGAGTTTGTTCAAGTTCGCTACGGTGAAGGTGATATTCAAATTACCGTTGCAACTACGCGCGCTGAAACGATGCTTGGAGATGGTGCAGTTGCGGTGCACCCGGATGATGCGCGCTATAAGCATTTAATTGGCAAACTAGTCTTGCTTCCACTTGCCAATCGATATATTCCAATCATTGCCGATGAATTAGTGGAAATGGATTTTGGAACAGGAGCAGTGAAAGTAACTGCAGCCCACGATCCCAATGACTTTGAAATGGCGATGCGCCATAACGTTCCCTTCGTTGTCATTATGAATGAACACGGCGTTATGGATGGTTCAGGAACGCGCTTTGATGGCATGGATAGATTTGATGCCCGCAAAGCAGTTGTTGAAGCACTTCGCAGTGAGGGACGCATCATGGATGAAAAGCGTCCCTATATTCACGCAGTCGGACACTGTTCTCGTTGCGATACAACTGTTGAACCCCGTCTATCAAAGCAGTGGTTCGTAAAAGTTGGACCTCTTGCAAAGGCTGCCGGCGACGCCGTTCGCGATGGTCGCGTAAAGATTGAGCCAGACGAGTTAGCTCCGCGATACTTTGATTGGATCGACAACATGCATGACTGGTGTATCTCGCGCCAGTTGTGGTGGGGACATCGCATTCCAGTTTGGTATGGGCCCAATGATGAAGTCGTAGTTGTTGGCCCAGGTGAATCTGCACCAGCTGGCTACACACAAGATCCAGATGTTTTAGATACATGGTTCTCATCGGCGCTATGGCCATTTTCAACCTTGGGATGGCCTGAACAAAGCGATGATTTAAAGAAGTTCTACCCAACTTCAGTATTAGTAACCGGCTATGACATCCTGTTTTTCTGGGTTGCCCGCATGATGATGTTTGGATTATTTGCAATGGATGGCGTACAGCCCTTTCATACCATCGCACTTCATGGTTTAGTCCGCGATCAATTTGGTAAGAAAATGTCGAAATCAAAGGGCAACACCGTAGATCCAATTGAGTTTATGGATAAATACGGCGCCGATGCACTGCGATTTACTTTGGCACGCGGTGCTAATCCCGGAAAAGATCAAGCGATAGCCGAAGACTGGATCGGCGGATCTCGTAACTTTGCAACAAAGCTCTGGAATGCCACTCGCTTTGCAATGATGAATGGTGCAACCGTTGAAGGTGAGCTACCAGAGCTTGCCTCACTTAACGCCATCGATAAGTGGATTCTGAGTCGACTATCCGAAACAATTTCAGAGGTTGACGCTCTCCTTGAGCAGTATGAGTTTGCACGTGCCTGCGAGCTTATGTATCACTTCGCTTGGGATGATTTGTGTGACTGGTACCTAGAGCTTTCAAAAGAGAGTTTTTCATCGGGGGATGCCGAATCAACAAAGCGGGTCCTAGGTTTTGTTCTAGATCAGTTATTTCGCTTGATGCACCCGATAATGCCTTTCATTACCGAGACTATGTGGACAGCGTTAACTGGGGGAGAGTCCTTAGTAATCGCCGAGTGGCCAGTTGCAAATGCTGATCATGTTGATAAAAAGGCAGAGAAGTTAATAGGTGAACTGCAGGAGATTATTACCGATGTGCGCCGTTTCCGTAACGATCAAGGAATTAAAACCTCACAGAAGATTCCTGCCCGCTTTATCGCACCGGCCCACATCAATGAGTATGCAGGGGCGATGGCATTTGTTCTTCGACTTGAACTTGGAGATATCACCCCAAGTGCGCACTGTGAGATTGGTAGCGTAAAAGTTGAGTTTGATTTAACTGGCTCTATCGATGTTGTCGCAGAGCGTGCGCGCCTTGAAAAAGATTTAGCGACGGCTCAAAAAGATAAGCAGACGGCTGAAGTTAAGTTAAATAACCAGGGATTTATGGCCAAGGCACCTGATGTAGTAGTAGTAGAAATCCGTGATCGCCTTGAGAAGACATCTGCAGATATTGAACGAATTACTGCGCAGTTGGCGCAACTACCATCCTCATGATTATCTCTCCCGATGACCAAGAGCGTGTAGATGCGATAGAGCAGGCGCTTCTTGCACGCTGGCCTGAAACTCGAATCGCACCTACTACTGAGCGCATCGCAGCACTCGTGGATATTTTGGGCTCTCCACAGTTAACTTATCCAACGATTCACGTCGGTGGTACCAATGGAAAGACCACAACTTCGCGCATGATTGACTCGCTTTTATTTGCCCATGGTCTGCGTACTGGGCGTTTTACTAGCCCTCACCTTGAAACCTATCGTGAACGCATTGCAATTAATGGGCAGCCGATCGATCCTAAAGATTTAATATTTGCCTATAACGATATCGCCGCATACTTAGATTTAATGGATAGTAAATTCGAGCACCCAATTTCTTTCTTTGAAGCCGTCACTGCCCTTGGTTTTGTAGCCTTTGCCGAGCACCCAGTAGATGTCGCCGTTATTGAAGTGGGCATGGGTGGCGAATGGGATGCAACAAATGTCGTTGAAGCCGATGTCTCGGTACTTATGCCTATTGGCTTTGATCATATGGAGTACTTAGGACACACACTTCATGAGATTGCAGCAACAAAGGCGGGAATCATTAAAGAGGGTGGCTTTATCGTTCTTGCGCAGCAAGAGCCAGAGGCTGCCAAAGAGTTAATTCGAAAAGCCGCCGAAGTCGGCGCCGATGTTGTTCGCGAAGGAATTGAGTACTCAATCACATCACGGGCAGTTGCAGTCGGCGGTCAGCTGATCACTATCGCCGGACTTCATGACACATACGACGATATTTTCTTACCTCTGCATGGAAAACATCAGGCGGCCAATGCAGCGAGTGCGCTCGTCGCCGTAGAGGCTTTCTTTGGTGATCAGCCCTTAGATATTGAGGCAGTACGAGCCGGTTTTGCCGCAGTTACATCGCCTGGGCGCTGTGAAGTGGTGCATCGAGATCCAACGATTATTCTGGATGCTGCTCATAATCCTCATGGCGCCAAGGCACTTGCCGAGACTTTGGCTAATGAGTTTAACTTCGATGAAATAGTGGCAGTTGTTGGTGTATTTGGCGATAAAGATGCGCAAGGAATCCTGCTCGAGCTAGAACCGATCGTTGATCACGTCATCGTGACTCAAAGCTCATCGACGCGCGCAATGAGTTCAAGTGAGTTAGAGAAAATAGCGTCAAAGATTTTTGGAGTCGATCGTGTATTTGAAGTCAGCGATTTAGCTTCAGCTCTAGATCGCGCAGTTACAGATGCAACTCGCCCTTTAAGTGAAGACACAATCGGCATCATCGTGACAGGCTCTGTTGTTACCGTAGGTGAGGCTAGAAGTTATTTGCGAAAGAAGTTTGCCCAATGAGAGTTCTTGGTGCATCGGTCTTAGTAATGGAGTCGCTGACTTTGGGCTTTGCAATCCTGCTGGCAATCAAAGATCAATCCAATGTAGGGGTAATCTACGGCTCAATAATCTCCCTTCTCTTATTTCTAACGGCCGGCCTTCTCAAGCGACGTTCAGGTTTCTACATCGGCTCGGTACTGCAGATTTTCATGATCGCCTTTGGCTTTTTCGTCCCCTCCTTTTTCATCGTGGGGGTGATTTTTATCGGTCTCTGGGTCGCGGCCATCATTGTGGGACGTAAGGGTGAGGCCGCTCGCGCCGCCCACCTGGCTTCCCAAGGCGAAAAGGCCTAATAGACTAGACCGGTGAACATTGAGAAAACACTGATCTTGGTAAAGCCAGATGGCGTACGCCGGGGCCTAGTAGGCGAAGTTATTTCTCGTGTTGAGACAAAGGGCTACTCCATTGAAGCTCTAAGAATGTTGAATGCAGATCGCGCTCTACTTGAACGACACTATGCCGAACATATTGGGAAGCCATTTTATGAACCACTCGTTGAGTTCATGATGTCTGGTCCAATCGTTGCCATCGTCGCATCGGGTAATCGCGTGATCGAAGGTTTCCGCGCACTTGCCGGAGTAACCGATCCAACAGTTGCAGCACCCGGAACAATTCGCGGAGATCTAGCCCGTGATCAAGGCACCAAAGTTGTGCAGAATATTGTGCATGGTTCAGATTCACCCGAGTCTGCTGCGCGCGAGATTGAAATTTTCTTCCCTAAATAATCAAGGAGTAAAAAAGTATGAGCTCACAAAACAGAATGTCGTTTATCGGCCGTGACATGGCCGTTGACCTCGGAACTGCAAACACGCTTGTTTATGTACGCGGGCGTGGCATTGTTTTGAACGAGCCATCAGTTGTTGCGGTCAACCAAGATACTGGCGGAATTTTGGCCGTTGGCCTAGAGGCCAAGAAGATGATTGGCCGTACTCCTGGAAATATCGTTGCAATCCGTCCGCTTAAGGATGGGGTTATCGCAGACTTTGAAACTACCGAGCGCATGCTTCGCTACTTCATTCAAAAGGTTCACCGTCGTCGCTACTTGGCTAAGCCACGTATCGTCG
>JBILUX010000164.1:0-3040 GCA_044370765.1 Candidatus Planktophila sp.
AAGAGTTTTTTCTCCGATTGAAATAACCTCTTTTCCGCCACCGCTAAGCGTTCCCATGATGGATGCGCCACCACCAACATCGGTGCCATCACCAACAACAACGCCGGCTGAGATGCGGCCTTCAACCATAGAACTACCTAGAGTTCCAGCATTGAAATTAACAAAACCTTCGTGCATGACCGTTGTTCCAGATGCGAGGTAGGCACCTAAGCGAACGCGATCAGCATCAGCGATGCGCACCCCACTCGGAACAACATAATCCACCATTCGCGGGAACTTATCGATTGAGAAAACAGTTATATGGCCGTGAGCTGCCTTCAGACGTGCACGCGTGAGCTCGAAATTTTCAACTGCACAAGGGCCGACAGATGTCCAAACAACATTAGTAAGTAGTCCAAAGATCCCGTCAAGATTTGCTCCATGAGGCTTTACCAAGCGATGCGATAAGAGATGAAGTCTCAGATATGCATCCAAGGCCGAGGTTGGTGGCAGTGAAATATCGATTTCAATGCTTGCGATTTCGCGGCTAACATCGCGAGCTTGATCAATGCCAACAAGTGCTCGCAACTCTGGTGCAATCTCGGGATTGAGCGGTGAAAGCACTGGCGACGGGAACCAAGCATCCAGCAGCTTGCCGTTAGACATTGTTGTTATCGCGTGGCCAGATGCAATGGTCGTCATGTCCTAAGCCTAACCCCTATTCTTTCAGGCATGCGCATCGCGGTATTTTGTTCTTCATCTCCAACCATCGACCCAAAATATGTTGATTTAGCCTATGAACTTGGCGAAGGCATCGGGTCGAGTTCATGGGAGCTCATCACGGGCGGCGGCCATATCTCCATGATGGGGGCGGTATCGCGCGGAGCACGCGCAGCCAATGGGAGAACCGTGGGTGTGATTCCTCAGGCACTGGTTGATATTGAGTTTGCCGATCATGAGAATGACGAGCTTCATATTGTAGAGACGATGGGCGAGCGCAAAGCGATGATCACAGATATTTCAGATGCATTCATAACTTTGCCAGGGGGTGCCGGGACCCTTGAAGAGTTTTTTGAAATTTGGGTAGGGCGCTACTTAAAGTTCCATAACAAACCAGTAGTTATTCTCGATCCCTTTGGAATCTATTCGCCACTGCACGAGTTAATAGCACACCTTGAGACAGAGAATTTTATCAAACCAGGAATGCGTGAATTAATATCGTGGACAACGACAGTTAAAGATGCACTTGAGGCGTGTAAGAAATGACGAGTAATCACTTAGCAATATCACTTGAGATAGAAGCACCAATACAAAAGGTTTGGGAAGAATTAGCAAATTGGGAAAAACAAAGTGACTGGATGCTTCAAACTAGAGTCTGGGTAACTTCCAAAATTCAAAGCGGAGTCGGAACACAAATAAGCGCGCTCACCGGAATTAAATCATTCGGAATTTTAGACACCATGGAAGTAACCAACTGGCAGCCCCCGCATATCTGCGATGTTGTTCATACTGGCCGAGTTATTAGAGGCACAGGCCGATTTGAATTAATCGCAATCGATGCAGCGCGCACTCGCTTTGATTGGTCAGAAGAAGTCATAGCCCCACGCGCCCTCTTTATCCTTATGGTGCCTGGGCTATACGTTGGGGTCCGTATTTCTCTGGCCCGTTTTGCGCGCTCACTTCGCGCAGTTCGAAATAGGGCCGTCCCCTGACCTTTGACAGGTAGCCTTACTCCCATGAGTGAGCCCACGACTTTGGCAGAGGTGCTTGCCGCCTTGCCAGAGGAGGAGCGCTTCATCTTGACGATGCATTATCTGCGATCCATGTCGCCGGTCGACATCGCCCAGAGCCTGTCAGTACCTGTTCGCTCGGTAGAGGTGGTAATCGCCTCGGGAAGGGCGCGCCTTAGCGCGCATTTAGGCCTATAGGGACGATTTCCCACAGATGGACTTAGTGCGAGATACTTCTCCTCTTGCATTCCCCATCCACATTCTTAAGAGGAGTCCCCATATGGCAGCCATGAAACCCCGCACAGGCGATGGCCCAATGGAGGTAACCAAGGAGGCTCGATCTTTGGTCATGCGAATCCCTCTCGAGGGTGGCGGACGCCTAGTAGTTGAGCTCAATCCAGAGGAAGCAAATAATCTCAGCGCCGCTCTTCATACCGCGGTCGCACTCGTTAAGAAGTAAAGGCGCCTCAGGCGATAGCCTTTAACGCATGTCTTCCACTCTTGCCAGCGCACCAGTAAAACTCGCAGCTGCCACTTCAGCCGATGTTATCGCTGTGGCCTTTGCTAGCAATGGCACTGGAGGTTTTAGTTTTCAAGCTCCAGGAACAATCATCAGCGATATTGAGAGCTGCTTTGATATTGATTTAGTCGATGAACTCTCATTCTTCTCACCAAGTGGAAAAACCGGCGAAATATTTGAGATCCCAGTTAGTGCAGAAAACTGTGCGACAGAACGTATCTACTTAACTGCAATCGGAGATGGATCCACTCCATCCTTCCGTATTGCAGCAACGGCTATTGCCCGAAAAGTTCGTGGTAAAAAAGTGACAGTGTATTCGGCATGCGCGGTTAAGAATCCTGATATCGCCGCACATGCGACTTCACTTACGATGGGTGCATATCTTTGGAGTTTAAAGAGCGGAAAGCCCGCTGAAGTTCCAAACTTTCTTGTGGCAAGTGATGATAAGGAGATTGTAAATGCTGCTTCTATTCTTGCGAAAGCGATTACGAGCGCTCGCGATTTGGTCCATACGCCTTCTAATATTAAGACTCCTGAATGGATGGCTACGCAAGCGCAAACCTTCGCACAAACAAATGGATTAAAAGTAAATATCCTTAAAGGCAAAGAGCTTAAAGAGTTTGGTGGATTGCGTGCGGTAGGTAACTCTTCTCCAAAGCCAGGCCCTCGCTTTATCGAAGTTTCGTATGCTCCCAAGAATAAGAAGAGCTCCCACGGGGCGTTACCGCACGTTGTTTTGGTCGGCAAGGGCATCACTTTTGACACGGGTGGCATCTCCCTCAAGCGACCATATGATTTGATGATTCCGATG
>JBILUX010000071.1:0-5888 GCA_044370765.1 Candidatus Planktophila sp.
AGGAGCCGCCGCGATTCTTGCGACACTGACAGCCCTTGAAGAGCTACAACCAAATGTAAGAGTTACCGCACTAATGATGTGTGCAGAAAATGCGATCTCTGGCACCGCCCAGCGCCCGAGTGATGTCATTAAACAGTACGGCGGCACAACCGTAGAAGTCATTGATACCGATGCCGAAGGCCGTTTAGTCCTAGCCGATGGTTTAGCTTATGCCGATATTAATTTGGATCCGGATTATTTAATTGATATCGCAACTTTGACTGGAGCAGCCACAGTAGGACTTGGCCGACAATTTGCAGCGATGTATACACGTGATGACAAACTGGCCGCGGAGTTTGAAAGGGCAGGTGCTGATTCGGGTGATCGTGTGTGGCGAATGCCTCTGATCGATGATTACAAGGCCTCATTAAAGAGCGATATTGCAGATTTTAATCACGTCGCCCACGGAGAGGATTTTTCGGCTAAGTCAGTTATTGCCGCACTATTTCTTGAACACTTCGCGGGCAACCGTCGTTGGTTGCATTTGGATATTGCAGGAACTGGTCGAAGCGATGTTGATGCTGGAGAAAACCCAAAGGGCGGTACGGGCTACGGGGTTCGTTTGCTAACGCAGTGGATAGTCTCACTTAAATGAAGACCGATCCACATTCATATGCAGAAAACTTTATTCCCGAAGATCACTTTAAGGCACAGGCACGTGCGCGTGGAGTCGAACTTGGCGCAGTCGATGTAACTCCAGGTGTTGGCGCATACCTTCGACACTTAGCCTTTACCTTATCTGCCCAGTCAGTTGTTGAGGTCGGGACGGGCTCAGGCGTTGGCAGCCTTTGGCTGCTCGATGGAATGCTCGCATCGGGAACATTGACCTCTATTGACGATGAGATGGAACATACGCGTATAGCAAAGATGGCCTTTAGCGATGCTGACATTGCTCAAACTCGATATCGCCTCATTACCAACTCCGTTTTAGATGTGATTTCAAAACTCACCGATCGTGCATATGACCTTGTTGTATTGCGCCACAATCCGGAGGATTTGGCATTTGTTATTGGTGAGGCTCATCGCATCTTGCGAAGTGGCGGAACACTTGTCATTGATAACTTTTTCGGTGGCTCCAAAGTCTGTGACCCTACCCAACGCGATGCTAAGACCGTATCGCTTCGCGATGCTGGGAAAATAGTGAAGAATGACACAGAGAACTGGGTGAGTACCTTGATTCCAGCCGGTGATGGATTGTTAGTTGCGACCAAGTTGTAGCAGAATAAAACCATGATCTTTCCTCGAAAGAAAAATACAGAGCTCGCACCCGCTTGGTGGGAGAGCTCCAATTCACGTAGAAATTCACGCGGGAATATTGTTCTAGTTGCACTCCTTGCTGGAAGCGTAGGTGGCTTACTTGGTGCAAATGCAACGGATGGCAATATATTTAGGCAGGCAAATTTAGTCTCATCTTCAAGTGTTATTGAGCGAGCTCCAGACTCTGTCGCCGGTATCGCAGCACGGGTTCTTCCATCAGTAGTTTCAATTACTACGCGAACCAGTAATGGAGGTGGCGCGGGCTCGGGATTTGTAATCGATAGCAGTGGATATATTTTGACGAATAACCATGTCATTGCATTGTTTGCTCAATCGGGAGGCTCATTGCGCGTCACTCTTAATAATGGTGATGTTTATGATGCAAAAATCGTTGGTCGAGATGCCTCGTATGACTTAGCGGTGCTAAAGATTCCCGCTAGAAATTTAAAGGCGCTTCAATTCGGGGATAGCGATAAAATTGCCGTTGGAGATTCAGTCATTGCAATTGGCTCACCCTTGGGATTATCTGGAACAGTAACTCTTGGAATCATCAGCGCTAAGAACCGTCCAGTGACTGCAGGAGGATCTGCCGCTGAAAACTCATTCATTAATGCACTACAAACCGATGCTGCAATTAATCCCGGCAACTCAGGCGGACCACTCGTTGACTCCACTGGAGCAGTCATTGGGGTTAACTCGGCAATTGCCTCACTTGGTTCAACTTCACAAACAGGATCAATCGGATTAGGTTTTGCAATTCCAATTAATCAGGCGCGCAAGACGGCATATCAATTGATTAAGAGCGGAAAAGCAACGTATCCAGTCTTGGGTATTTCCTTAGATATGAACTTCACAGGCCTTGGTGCGCAGGTGGCAAAATCTAGTACTGGGGTTATGGCTGGAGGGCCAGCGCAAATCGCGGGCGTGAAGCCAGGAGACATCATCATAAGATTTGAAGATAGGGAGATTAACGCTGCCGAAGAGCTCATCGTTGCCGTTCGGGCTAAGAACGTTGGAGACAGGGTGAGCTTTACCTATGTGCGAGAAGGCAAAGAAATCTCTACCACTGCTACCTTAATCGCCGCAAAAGACTAACTATGCAGATGCCGATAGGCTGGGCACATGTTTTTTGATATCGGTGCTGGAGAGCTTCTCGGTCTTGCCGTATTGGCAATGGTCCTAGTTGGTCCAGAGCGACTTCCGAAAGTCGCAGTCGAAGCCGCCAAGATGTTGAAAAAACTCCGTAAATTATCGCAAGCGGCAACGGCAGAGCTGAAAGAGAATCTTGGACCAGGCTTTGAAAATCTTCAACCCGCCGATCTGCACCCGAAGACATTTGTTAAGAAACAGTTAGCCGATCTTATGGAGGAAAAACCCGTGACTAAGACTACGCGTCCGCAGCCTCGGATAGATCCAGATCTCATATGAGCCTGATTGATCAAATCGCAGATGCGCTCACGGCAGTGCAGGATCCCGAACTTCATCGATCAATTACTGATCTTGGAATGGTTGAGGATCTCAATGAAGAAAACGGAGATGTTACTGTCTCAATTCTCTTAACTATTTCTGGATGTCCAATGCAAGATCGATTGCGCAACGATATCTCTACCGCAATTTCGGCAGTTGCTGGAGTCAAGAGTGTAAGTTTAAGTTTTGGAGTGATGTCCCAAGCTCAACGCGATAATGTGAAGAAAATTATGCGCAATGGTCGAGAAAAATTTATTCCGTTCGCACAACCCGAGTCACTTACACGCGTAATAGGAATCGCCTCCGGCAAAGGGGGAGTTGGAAAATCTTCAGTTACAGTCAATCTCGCAGTTGCAGCTGCTAAAAATGGATTACGCGTCGGAATTCTCGATGCCGATGTTTATGGCCACTCAATTCCACGTTTAATGGGATTGATGGGTCAGCGTCCAACGGCTATCGATCAAATGTTTATTCCACTTGAATCCTTTGGTGTTAAAACAGTCTCAATGGAGATGTTTAAACCCGAGCGCAGCGATGCAGTGGCTTACCGTGGGCCGCTATTGCACCGCGTCCTAGAGCAACTCTTATCCGATGCTTATTGGGGCGACTTAGATCTCTTACTCATTGATCTGCCACCTGGCACGGGCGATCTTGCAATCTCACTTGGCCAATTGATTCCAACCTCAGAGATTCTAGTTGTGACGACACCTCAGGTGGCAGCAGCTGAAGTTGCCGAGCGCGCAGGCCGAATTGCGCATCAGATTCACCAACAAGTAGTCGGAGTTGTTGAGAATATGTCTGAATATACGGATCCAACTACTGGCGTACTTGTTTCACTATTTGGAAATGGTGGCGGAGAAGAGACTGCAAAGCGTTTGTCTCAATTAGTTGGAAGCGATGTTCCGCTATTGGGCAAAATTCCCTTCAGCGTTGATCTTCGCGAGGGTGGCGATGCCGGTGTTCCAGTTGTAATTTCAGATCCTGAATCAGCCAGCGCTGTAGTCCTTTATGAAATAGCAGAAAAACTAATTAAGCGAAGCAAGTCTTTACTCGGAGTTCGCTTGGGAATCGTGCAGTAACTCGGCATTGAGAAGTATTAAGGGTACCTTTCTCTTATGAATAGTGGCCAAGAAGTAGAAGGTGGACAACATATTCGGGACAGCCATACAGCGATCCCAGGAAGACCTGATCTCATTAGATTAAGCCTTGGAATGTTGGGCGTTGGCACTTCTGGGCCCTTGATTGCAATGAGCACAATGTCAATTCCAACCTTAATATTTTGGAGAAACTTAGGCGGCTCGTTGGTAACTCTTCCCTTTGCTCTGCGCCATCGAGCAAATCGCAATGGAGTTAAGTGGTCTGTCATTGCGGGGATACTTCTTGCTGCACATTTCCTTTGCTTTTTTCTAGCGATGCGTTGGACAACCGTTGCCGCTGGGACCGCACTCGTTGCACTTCAACCGATCTTCGCTGCGATCTTTGTAAAAATGAGCGGCGGGCATATTCCATCTAAAGCCTGGTTTGGGATGGCGGTAAGTTTCTCTGGAGTTTTACTGATTTCAGGGGTGGATCTTCATATTTCAGTACGCTCATTTATCGGTGACATTGCAGCACTAATCTCGGCCGCCCTCGCCGCCCTATACATTATGGCTGGATCTAGAGCTCAGCGCACCGTAGAAACCACAACGTATACGACTATCTGTTACTTTATATGCGCAATGACTGCGCTTCCTTTGGCGATTGTATCGGGCTACTCACTTATTAATTTCACCGCGCGAGAGTGGTGGATACTTGTTGGATTGATTTTAGGTGCTCAAATTCTTGGACACACAATGTTTAATTCAACTTTGAAGCGTGTCTCACCGGCAGTTGTTTCACTGATTATCTTCTTTGAAGTGCCTGTGAGTTCAGTGTTGGCATTGTGGTGGTTAGGTCAAAAACCACCTCTCGGAATCCTGCCAGGTATCGCATTGATATTAACTGGATGCGTATTAGTTGTTACTCGAACGCGAAGTGCACAAGCTGAGATTACGCCGTGATCGATCTTCATACCCACACAAATAATAGCGATGGCACCGATAGCCCTCGCGAACTAGTAAATAAAGCGATTTCACTTGGCATGAGTGTTCTTGGAGTTACCGATCACGACACGACTAAGGGCTGGCAAGAGGCCATACAGACAGTGCGCGGAGACATTACTCTGGCATTAGGAAGTGAAATTTCTTGTTTAACTGAAGATGGAATCAGTGTGCATATGTTAGGCCTGCTCTTTGATGGCGAGAATAAAGAGATGCAGACCATGCTTGAAGAGACTCGTGATGGACGTTTACCCCGCATGCGAAAAATGATTGAAAAGATGCGCGCAGCAGGCATAGAGATTTCGATGGATGATGTTGAGGCTGCGCGTCCACCTGGAGCAACGCTGGGCCGACCGCATCTTGCAGATGCATTGGTGAACAAAGGGATTATCAAATCTCGCGACGAGGCATTTCAAGGAATGCTCAATAATGATTCAGTTTTCTACGTCTCACATGCAGCCCCAACTCCGGTGGAAGCGATACATATGATCTCAAAAGCTGGGGGAGTTTCAGTCATTGCTCACCCATTTGCATCATTGCGAGGACAGATTCTTCACGCTTCGGATTTTACCGATTTAGTAGCTGCCGGCCTGCATGGCATCGAGGTAGATCATCGTGATCAAAATCCTGATGAGCGTGCCATGCTGCGAAATATCGCCAATGAATTGGGTTTAGTAATAACTGGAGCCAGTGATTACCATGGTAACGGTAAACTAAACTCACTAGGTGAGTACGGGACAGCTCCTGCACAATGGGAAAAGTTAGAATCACTCGCCGATCAACGAAGGGTCGTTAGAGCATGAAAGTAGTTCAGATTAGCGCTCTCACCTTTGCAATCCAATCTTTTGTAACGCTTTTTGTGATCATGGATCCGCCAGGTGCGACTCCTATATTTTTGGCACTCGTTGCCCATAAGTCTCCCAAAGAGCGCCGTATTTTGGCGCTCAAAGCGGCGGCAGTTTCATTCTCTGTTATTACTCTCTTTGCATTATTTGGTCGATTTATTCTCAGCTACCTCAATATCTCAATGTCCGCTCTTCAAGCGGC
>JBILUX010000167.1:0-2980 GCA_044370765.1 Candidatus Planktophila sp.
GTTTGGATCGACCATTCTGATGTACCAGAAAGTTGTGAGAAGAAGACCATTTTCTACTTTCTTCACTAGATCCTCTAACGTACCCGCACCACCATCTACGCTCAAGATCGCATTCTCTCCAATGGGTGTGAAGTCGAACTTTGTTAGCGCTGCACTTGCACGAGTTTGAATCAGAGCCTGCAGAACGCCATCCTTAAACCAATCAACACGCTTGATTGGTTGGCCATTGTCAAAGACTGAAGAGAATGGAGAGCTAACTGCCGAGCTAACAAAGTTCGAAGCAGGCAGTTGCTTGTAATCAGGATCGCTGAAGAACTGAAAACCAACGTTGGAGAGCTTTTCTCCGACACGAGTTCCGCCACCTTTTTTAGAAAAGACTGATTGACCCTCAAAGGCATCACGAGCGGCCGATACCCACATCATGTAGGTAAATAAATCGGCGACCGAACCTGATGGTAAGACAGTGTCATAACGTCCTGCAGGAAGATCAACTTTCCTTCCCTGCCACTCTAAACGTTGGCGAATATTGGCATCGATAGATGCAACTGAGACATCCTTGAAGTCACGGGTTTCGACTCCCTTCCACGTAGAACGTGTGCGATCGTGGGATTTTCCAGTCATCTCAACACGGCCAACAGGGCTATCTTTGCGAAGTCGTAGACCACCCTTAGAGCCAATCCACGTCGTTTCATGTGTGTGTTCGGCATATCCAAAGAGCTCTATCGAATCGGCAACTGATCGCGAAAACATGTCGCCAAGAGCCGGTGCAAATGTAGAGAAAACCTCTGGCCCGGTTGGAACATGAGGAGCTGCCCAATCACCAATTGATGTGTTGGTTGCGAGCGGTGCGTAATCCTCTGCCTTGCCGGCCGACTTTGCTGCAGTAATCGCATCTTCAAGAAGCTTTGGAATATCGGCAAGCGTGACATCGGTGCGAGTCAGGCCACCTGATGCCATTGCTCCGTCAATAGAGACAAATGCAATGATAGTTACGCTGCGCTCTTGAATAACCCCATTTGTTGTAAGCGTGCTACCAGCCCAACGCAGGTTAGCTTGTGTCTTATCTTTTACAACAACTATGCAGTCATCGCACGTTGCAGCCGATGTAATCTTTTCAATTAAATCTTGAGCAGAAATCATTTGCCAGCCTCCGCAACAGTATTGAGAATATTTACCTTGTCGAAAATCGCTGCTGGGCAGCCATGGCTAACCGCGGCAATCTGTCCAGGTTGAGCTTTTCCACAGTTAAAGGCGCCGCCAAGAACATAGGTTGACGGACCTCCCACTACTTTCATCGAACCCCAGAAATCTGTAGTCGTTGCTTGATAAGCGACATCTTTTAACTGGCCCACGATTTTGCCATTCTTAACACGATGGAACTGTTGGCCTGTAAATTGGAAGTTATAGCGCTGCATATCGATAGACCAGGACTTATCGCCCTTAATGATGATGCCATCCTCCATCGAGGAAACCATCTCGTCATAAGTTGGCCCAGTTGGGTTAGCCGCCAATGAGACATTGGGCATGCGCTGAATTGGCACATGTGCGGGGGAGTCGGCAAAGGCGCAGCCATTACTACGATCGCGATTTACGCGGGCGGCGATTCGGCGATCTAGTTGGTAACCAACTAAAACACCATCTTTAACGATATCCCACTGCTGTGCTGCGACACCTTCATCATCAAATCCAACGGTACTTAACCCGTGGGAAGTGTTGCGATCGCCTGTAACGTTCATCAGTGATGATCCGTACTTCAAAGTATTCAACTTATCTGGTGTTGCAAAAGATGTACCAGCGTAATTCGCTTCATAGCCAATAGCTCGATCTAGCTCAGTTGCATGCCCAATAGATTCATGAATTGTGAGCCAGAGATTTGAGGGATGAACAAGCACATCGTATCGACCAGCTTCAACAGACGGGGCCGCTACCTTTTCGGCTAGCAAAGTTGGTAGCTCTGCAATCTCTGCATCCCAGTTCCAATGCTTGTTACCCATCCACTCCCAACCGAATCCCGCAGGCTGGGCTAATGTGCGCATTGATTCAAAACCGCCGGCACCAATTGATATTGCCTCAATCTGAGTTTGCATGCGCACCCGCTGTTGGGTGGTGCTTGTTCCATAAGAATCGGCGTAATGCTTCTGCTCTTTGACATACATTGCATGTGCGGAAGTGTGATTTACAATGTCAGCTTTTAGTAGCTCGCTACTTAACTGTGCAAGGCGATCCTTCTTATCGGAATCTGAGATTGTAAATGGATCTATCTCATAGTCAGATACCCATGTTTGATTCGCATAGACGGGCTCGGTGACAAGAGAGACTAATTCGGTAGAAAGCGGCTTCGAGGTCTTGGCCATCGCCACTGCAGTGAGTGCAAGTTTTCTTGCGACCTCAGCCGAGATCTCAGGGGATGAGGCAAAGCCCCATGCACCATTAACGATTACACGAACTCCTAAACCAGCATTTGTTTCATCGCTCTGCGTTTCCGGTTTTGCATCACGCAATGAAAGTAATCCAGTGCGCGTGCGTTCAATTCGAACATCGACGTGGGATGCTCCTGCACCTTGAGCTGTGGTAATTGCAGCTTCTGAAACAGCAGCTAATGGAAGTGCTAAGAAATCTGAATCTATGTTTTTATTCACTTTCGAATCCTAATCCCCATACGAATTACTCATCGTTTTTGGCCAAAAAACGCAGAAATTCAATAGAAATAACCCCCCAATAGTTAGGAAAATGTGATGCAGGGAATAGTCACCCTTGTGAAAGTGATTGAAGTAATACCCGCATCAGGGGTACCCCTCAGGAAAATCTGCCGTTCAAATACTCCCAGTGAAATGATTTGCATGTAAGTAAATGAAGTTACTTCAGGGAGAGATGAGGATTACTAATGATATCCACACATAAATCGAAGCTTGCAAGGGTTTTAGTTGCGCTCATGGCACTGACAGTTCTCGCAGCGGTAACACCAACTGCGAATGCTGCG
>JBILUX010000168.1:0-2961 GCA_044370765.1 Candidatus Planktophila sp.
GGGAGATAATTTCTGGTCCATGGGTGTGCCGGGACCATGTGGTCCATGCTCTGAGATTTATTATGATCGAGGACCAGCATATGGAAAGGACGGTGGACCAATCGCCGATGAGAATCGCTACATGGAGGTATGGAACTTAGTCTTCATGCAAAATGAGCGAGGTGTCGGTAGCGGTAAAGATGATTTCCCAATTCTGGGTGAGCTTCCAGCAAAGAGTATTGATACAGGTCTTGGACTTGAAAGAATGGCCGCGCTTTTGCAGGGCGTAGAAAACATCTATGAAATCGATACAACCATGCAGATATTAAACAAGGCCTGCGAATTAACTGGCGTGGCATATGGCGCATCCCAAAAATCTGATATTTCTCTGCGTGTTATTGCAGATCACGCACGAACTTCGGCGATGCTCATCGGTGATGGCGTCACCCCGGGCAATGAGGGTCGTGGATATGTTCTGCGGCGCATGATGCGCAGAACGATTCGCAACATGCGCCTTCTGGGATCGATGGATCCGATCATGTCAGAGCTAACTGTTGCCGCGATCGGCGCAATGGGCCCACAGTATCCAGAGTTAGTAAGTGATAAGAAGAGAATTTTGTCGGTTAGTGTTTCGGAAGAAGAGAGTTTCTTGCAGACTTTAAAAAGCGGAACAAGTATTTTCGATGTTGCAAGCGCATCATTAAAGAAGAGCAAGAGTTCAATACTGCCTGGTGCAGAGGCCTTCAAGCTTCATGACACATATGGCTTTCCCTTTGATTTGACGCTGGAAATGGCGCGTGAAGATGGTCTTGAGGTCGATGAAGAGGGTTTCAGACGTTTAATGAAGGAGCAAAAGGATCGCGCTAAGGCCGATTCGCGCGCAAAGAAGAGTGGGCACACAGATGTGAGCGAGTATCGCGCGATTGCCGACAAGAGCGGTAAGAGTGAGTTCTGTGGCTATACATCGACCAGTTCAGAGTCGACCATCACCGGAATATTGCTTGACGGAGTTTCTAGTAAGGGTGCGAGCGAAGGCGATGAAGTAGAGATTATTTTAGATCGTACGCCTTTTTATGCCGAGGGCGGCGGACAGCTAGCTGACGGTGGAAAAATTACTCTCGGCAATGGCGCGGTGGTTGAGATTGACGATGTGCAGACACCTGTTCCTGGAGTTTTTGTTCATCGCGGACGTGTAATCCAAGGGGGCGTCGAACTTGGCGATGAGGTACTTGCCGCCATTGACGTCGAGCGTCGCGAGGCAATCTCTCGCGCACATACGGCTACACATATGGTTCATAAAGCTTTCCGTGAAATATTAGGTGAGACTGCAACTCAAGCTGGTTCAGAGAACTCACCTGGCCGCTTTCGTTTTGATTTCCCATCAACCGGAGCCGTGCCAGATAGCGTCATTAACGATGTCGAATCTCGTGTCAATACCCTGTTACTAGATAACTTAGAGGTCACTGCCGAAACAATGTCACAGGCACAAGCTAAAGAGATAGGTGCAATGGCGCTCTTTGGCGAAAAGTATGGCGACCAAGTAAGAGTTGTGAGCGTTGGTGATTGGGCACGCGAACTCTGCGGAGGCACCCACGTTAAACGCTCTGGTCAGTTAGGTGTTGTTAAGCTACTGAGCGAATCGTCAATCGGAGCTGGAGTGCGTAGAGTCGAAGCACTTGTCGGAGTCGATGCTTACAAATTTTTAGCTCGTGAGCATATTCTCCTTAACTCTCTGACTACGATTATAAAAGGAGCACGCGTAGAGGAGCTTCCAGAGCGAATTTCAGATCTCTTAATTAAGATTCGTGATATTGAAAAAGAGCTTGGAACTGTGCGCTCGAACGCTGCCTTTGCTCAAGTTGATGCTATTGCAAAGAGTGCGGTAGTAATCAATGGAGTCACAACTATTCTCGCCCTGCTCGCTGATGGGATTTCAGGTGATGATTTACGAAAAATCGCCCTTGAACTTCGTGCCAAAGCTACGTGCAGCGTTGTCGCTCTGATTAGCGCCAATGACGCGAAACCAATCTTGGTCGTTGCCGCAAGTGATGCTGCACGTACACAGGGAGTTAAAGCAGGAGCACTTGTGAAGATTGGTTCGGCCGTTTTAGGCGGCGGCGGTGGAGGAAAAGATGATTTTGCCCAAGGCGGTGGAACCGACATCTCGAAGGCCAATGAGGCTTTGATGGCAATCACCTCTGCTCTTAAAGGATAATTGCAGGCATGCAAAGAGGTCGCCGTATAGCCTTTGATTATGGCGATGTACGGATCGGAGTCGCAATCTGTGACCCGGATGCAATTTTATCGACACCACTCACGACTCTGAGCGCAACAGATAAAAAGCTCGCAGATTCAATCACAGCGATTATTGTTGAGTACGAACCGATCACAATTTATGTAGGCAAACCATCAAATATGGATGGAAGTAAGGGCGCATCGGCCGAAAAAGCTAGCGCGTTTTCAGATTTTCTTGCAACGTTGAGTACGGTTCCGGTAGTTCAAATCGATGAACGCTTATCAACTGTGAGTGCGGCCAAGGGTTTGCGTGCCTCAGGAGTTAATGCAAAAGCGGCGAAATCTCATATAGATCAAATGGCGGCAGTTGCTATCCTAGATTTTGCGCTATCAATCGAAAAGAATCGTGCGTGAAATTTCTACGCTTAGCAGGAGCGTTAGCCTTTGTACTTGCTTTAACTTTTAGTCTCCACCTTGTTCGAAGCGGTGTATCTGCCGCTCCTGATTTTCCTACACGTAATATCTCAGCTGGAGAGAAAGAGATTCTCATCGAAATCGCATCGGGTACATCGGGCTCTGATGTGGCGCAGCTGCTCTTTGAAAAGAAGATTATTAAATCCTCATCGGCATACTTCCGTCTTGCCGTTGTCGACAAGCGCTCAACTAAAGTCTCACCCGGTGCGCACCGACTCAATCTGACTATCTCAGCTTCCCAAGCTCTTAGCCAATTGCTTGATCCGGCTCGCA
>JBILUX010000032.1:0-10958 GCA_044370765.1 Candidatus Planktophila sp.
CTTCGCCGCATTAAAAACCGATGTGACCAAGCCCGAGGATTGCACCGCCCTTATTGCACTTGCCATAGAGCGCTTTGGCCGCGTTGATATCTTGGTAAATAACGCTGGAGTAGGAACGGCCATTTCTGCGACATCTGAAACCCCTGAACAATTTCGGAATGTCATTGATGTAAATCTGATGGGCTCATATTGGATGGCGCAGGCATTTGCCAGAGCTGCAAAAAACGGCGGCGCAATCGTAAATATATCTAGCATTCTAGGAATGCGCCCAGGTGGTTTACCTCAAGCCGCCTATGCATCAAGCAAGGCCGGAGTCATTGGGTTAACGAGGGATTTAGCTGCTCAGTGGACGTCGCGAAAAGGTATCCGTGTTAACGCTCTTGCACCAGGATTCTTTCCATCTGAAATGACCGATCAAATGAACGAGGCATCAATAGAGATGGTTCGCGCGCTAACCGCGGCCCAGCGGATTGGAAGAGTAGAAGAGCTAGCTTCAACGCTTATTTGGCTAGTAAGTGATGCATCATCCTATGTATCAGGGGTAACGGTGCCAGTTGATGGCGGCTTTGTAATGCCCTAGCCTTGGGTTATTGCCACCCACATTTTAGGAGATATCGTGAAGAAACGTTTTGGAATTCTTATAGCAGTAGCAGTTGCAACATCTCTCGCACTCTCAGGTTGCGCAAAGAGTGATTCAGCAACTTCTGAAGAAGCGGCAACATGCGCGAAAGCAGATCTTGCAACAGTTGAATCAGGTAAGTTAACAATTGCCACTGGTGAGCCTGCCTACTATCCATGGATTATTGATGATGCGCCAGAGACCGGAAATGGATTTGAAGGCGCCGTCGCATATGCCGTGGCCAAGCAACTCGGATTTACAGCTGATGAAGTAGTTTGGGTTCGCACAACTTTTGATAGCGCAGTAACACCTGGAGCTAAGAACTTTGACTTTAACTTGCAACAGTTCTCAATTACAGCTGAGCGTTCAACGGCCGTTGATTTCTCATCTCCTTATTACACTGCTCCTCAAGCAATTGTTTCATTCAAGGGCAGCAAGATTGCAGGCAAGACATCAATCGCTGATTTGAAGAATGCAAAGCTTGGTGCAGCCGTTGGTACTACATCACTTGATGCGATTGAAAACCAGATTGGTATCAAGCCTCAGGTATTTAACGACAATGCCGCCGCAGTATCTGCACTTAAGAATGGTCAGATTGATGGGCTAGTTGTAGATCTTCCAACTGCTTTCTACCTATCTGGTGTTGAAGTTACAGATGGCTTAATCGTTGGTCAGTTGCCATCATCTGGTGCTGGCGATCAATTCGGGCTCCTAATGTCAAAGGGAAGCGCATTGACCTCATGTGTTTCTGCAGCTGTTGATGCGATTACTGCCGATGGTACTTTGGCAGCGATTACGGATAAGTGGCTAGCAACTGATGCTGGTGCGCCAGTATTGAAGCCATAATAGAAAGTAAGAAGTAAACACGGTAGTTTGGCGACCATGACAGAGCGTATTAACTCTGCTTGGTCGCCAAGCTCACGTGAAGTAGAACGTGGGATTGCCCGTAGGCGAATTAGCCGTAAGCAGGGCGCAATCGCTGCGATTTCATCCATTCTTGTGATTGGCACACTAATCGCAATCGTTGTCTCATCCCCGGGCTGGGAAGTTGTTAAGAAGACCTTCTTTGATATCGATTATGGCCGCGAAGTCTTTCCAACTGTTATTGCTGGACTCTGGATCAATCTGCAACTGACTTTTATAGGTGGCGCATGCATTGGAGTAATCGCCCTTGGCTTGGCACTTATGCGCACAACCAAGTCCCCGGCACTGACGCCATTTAGATTTCTTGCAACTGCCTACGTTGATATTTTCCGCGGTGCACCACTTATCTTGATTATCCTGCTTGTTGGCTTTGGCGTACCAGCACTGCGTTTAACCGGAATTTCGAGCAATGTAATCTTCCTTGGCACCGTCGCAGTTGTGCTTACTTATTCGGCATATGTCGCTGAAGTTATCCGTAGCGGAATTCTCTCAATTCATCCGAGCCAACGCGCTGCTGCAAGATCGCTTGGTTTAACTTCTGGCCAGACGATGCGATATGTGGTGTTACCGCAAGCGATACGCAGGGTTGTTCCGCCACTACTAAATGACTTTGTCTCTCTTTTGAAAGATACCGGACTCGTATCGATCTTGGGAGTTACCGATGCTGTTCGCGCAGCGCAAATAAATGCCAGCAGAACTTTTAACTACACGCCCTATGTAGTAGCGGCAATTCTCTTTCTACTAATCACAATCCCAATGACTCGCTATACAGATCGAGCAATTCGTCATCGAACTAATGCACAAAATGCAGAGGGGGCTATTTGATGGCTAACGTCCTCGAGCTCATAAACATCCGTAAATCCTTTGGCCAAGAGTTAGTACTCAACCATCTCTCTCTTTCAGTTCCAGAGCACACTGCAACAGTGCTTATCGGTGCCTCCGGTTCAGGTAAATCAACGTTGTTACGTTGTATCAACTTGTTGGAATCTATCGATGACGGCCAGATTTTCTTAGATGGTGCGGAAATATCGGATCCACTAATCAATGTCGATGATGTACGACGCAAATTGGGAATGGTCTTTCAATCTTTCAATCTATTTCCACATAAAACCGTTCTTGAAAACATAACCCTCTCTCCAATTAAAGTGCAGGGAAAGAGCAAAGAAGAGGCAATAGAGTCCGCGCAAAAGCTTCTCAAGCGTTTTGATTTAGCGGATAAGGCCGATCAGTATCCAGATCGTCTAAGCGGGGGACAACAGCAGCGAGTTGCAATTATTCGTTCCTTGGCCTGTAATCCACGCCTGCTTCTGCTTGATGAGATTACTTCAGCCCTTGACCCGGTATTGGTTAATGAGGTCTTAAGTATTGTGCGCGATTTAAAGAGCGATGGAATGACGATGGTCTTAGCTACTCACGAAATGGGTTTTGCGACTCAAGTGGCCGATGAGGTCTGCTTCTTAGAATCTGGAGACATTCTTGAGCGCGGAAGTGCACAAGAAGTGCTTCATAACCCGCAGGATCCAAAAACGCAGGAGTTCTTGAGGCGAGTTCACCAAGCTGGGCGTTTGTAGCCGGTTTTGACATACCCCCGGGGGTATGCTAACTTTCCCCTAAACCAACGAGGGAGTTAAAAATGTGTTCACGCGTTACGTGTCATGTATGTAAGAAAGCCAGCTGGTCAGGCTGCGGTAACCATGTCGAGCAGGCTCTAGCCGGTGTTCCTGAGCAGGATCGCTGCACCTGCTAATGACAACTAAAAAGATTGCTCATGTACTTTCCGATGCGCAGCAGATTGAGGCCATCACAAAGCGTGTAAAGCGAGCCCAGGGCCAGCTAGGCGCTGTTGCCCGGATGCTCGAAGAGGGCAGAAACTGCGATGAGATTGTTACGCAAATGTCAGCGGTATCAAAAGCCGTTAATACCGCGGCATTTACTTTGATTTCTGCCAGTTTGAAAGAGTGCATTGTTGAAGGCAAGTCAAACTCTGATGCGGTTACTGCACAACTACAAAAACTATTTTTATCTTTAGCGTAAGGGGAAAATTATGAAAAAATTTATCGCAATCGTATCTATGGCAACAGCGGCACTTTTGCTGGCTGGCTGCTCATCAACTTCGACAGCAACCAACTTAGATGCAGCCGCTTTTTCTGCAAAAACCGCTGAATCTGGGGTCATTACTTTAGATGTTCGCACTCCTGGTGAATTCATGGTTGGACATATTCAAGGCGCAATCAATATCGATGTTGAGGGAATGCAGTTTGAAACCGAAATCGCAAAACTTGATAAGTCTGCAACGTATGCCATCTACTGCCAAAGCGGTCGTCGCTCCTTAATCGCGGTAGAGACAATGAGCAAGGATGGGTTTAAGAGCCTCGTCAACCTAACAAATGGCATTGCCGATTGGCAGGCAAATAATCTTCCGTTAGTGACTTCATAATGCGCATCGTCGTTATTGGAGGAGTAGCTGGGGGAATGTCGGCGGCAACACGTTTGCGTCGCTTAGATGCCGATGCCGAGATTATTGTGATTGAGAAATCTGGCTATGTTTCATATGCCAACTGCGGACTGCCGTACTACGTAGGTGGCGTTATTGAGGAAGAGAGCTCACTTCTCCTGCAGACCCCAGCAAGCTTGCATGCCCGCTTTCGATTAGATGTACGTGTGAATACAGAGGTTTTAGCGATTAATCCCAGCAAAAAGACGGTTGCTATTAAAAACCTCGATAGCCACGAAACGCATGAGATTGATTATGACAAATTGATTCTTTCACCAGGGGCATCACCAGTGGTTCCCCCAATTCCAGGAATTGAACGCGGAATGACTCTGCGAACCGTTGAAGATGTAGAGAGAATTGCCGATCGCGTGAGCGCTAAACCTAAGAGCGCAGTTGTAATTGGTGGGGGATTTATTGGCGTAGAGATCGCTGAAAACCTTATCCATCGAGGAATCCCAACAGCACTTGTTGAGGCAACCGATCAGGTTCTCATGCCACTAGATCCAGAGCTTGCAACCCTTGTTGCTAAAGAGATGGTGAACCAGGGAGTCAATCTGTACTTAGGTTCAAGTGTGGTCAATATCGGGCCAGAGAGCGTTGATCTAGCTAACGGAGATAACATCCCTGCCGAGTTAGTAATTCTCGCAATTGGCGTGCGTCCTGAAATTGGATTAGCAAAGGCAGCCGGCTTAACAATCGGAGTGCGAAATGGAATCCAAGTCGATGATTTCAATCGCACAAGCAACCATGACATTTATGCAGTTGGCGATGCCGCTGAAAAGACCGATGCTCTGGATGGAAGTGCAACTCTTGTTCCACTTGCAAATTTAGCTAATCGTCATGGTCGAGTAGTAGCCGATCACATTGCCGGACGACAAGTGCGCCCAGTAAAAACAATAGGCACGGCTATCGTTAAAGTCTTTGATTTGATGATCGCAACAACTGGCTGGAATGAAAAACGGTTAAAGGCTGCTGGCCGAGCTCACCAATCTATTCATACTCATCCAAATTCACATGCTGGCTACTATCCAGACGCAAAGCAGATGGTGCTCAAACTCATCTTTGACCCAAAGACAGGCGAGATTCTCGGCGCCCAAGGCATCGGAATAGAGGGCGTTGATAAACGAATTGATGTGATCGCAACAGCGATACGTGGCAACATCACCGCACCAGAGCTCGCCGATCTTGAACTTGCATATGCCCCACCATTTGGCTCGGCTAAAGATCCAGTCAATATGCTCGGCTACATCGCTGAAAACGTTATATCTGGGCTAGTAGAAACTGCCCAATGGAACGAGATTGAGGAGTTCACCTCACGTGGCTTCGAGTTAATTGATGTACGCAGCGCTGGAGAGTTTGCTCGCGGGCACATACCAGGGGCTGTCAATATTTCAGTCGACGAGATCCGCGAACGTAAATCAGAGATCACTTCAAAGAATCTTCTGGTTAACTGCCAAGTTGGTCAACGAGGTCACACGGCATCGCTTCTATTAAGAGAGCTCGGATTCAACGCAGTAAATCTCGACGGTGGTTATCTCACATGGAGTAATTCACCGGCAGCCATCAATCAGCAACTAATTCCAACGAGTTAAGAAAAGGAAATAGAAATATGTGCAGTAGAACTACTTGTCGCAAGTGCTCTAAACCAACGTGGTCAGGATGTGGCAATCACGTCGAAATCGCACTTAAGGGTGTCTCGAAGAAAGATCGCTGTCAGGGACATCAAAATGATCCTGTCGAGCCAGGGTTCTTTAGCAAGATGTTTGGTAAAAAGAGCTAAAAGATGGCAGCTGTCAATATAAATGAAACCCAGTTTGAGGAGCTAATTACAAAAGAGGGAACGGTCCTTGTCGATTTTTGGGCGGCATGGTGCGGACCTTGCCGTTCATTTGCACCTGTCTATGAGGCTACATCAGAGAAGTACCCAGAGTTAACTTTTGCAAAGGTTGATACCGAAGCAGAGCGATCTCTAGCGGCCGCGGCAGGCATAACTTCGATTCCTACTTTAATGATTTTCCGTGATGGAATTCTTTTGTTCAGTCAGCCAGGCGCCCTTCCTGCTTCAGCCCTTGAAGAGATTATCGGTAAAGTCGCAGAACTGGATATGGATGATGTGCGAAAGAAAATAGCTGAAGATACTAAGGAAAATTAAAGGTGGTGCCTTCACAGCTCTGGCGTGAAAAACTAGAGTCTTGGGCGATTCCTCAAGAGATAATCGATCAAGCACCCGATAAAGCCGACACCTAAAGATCATCTAAATGTTTTGCAACAAATGGGAATTGCAGCTCACTTAGATTAGCGAATCTGCAATGGTCGATGGTGCAACGGTATTTACGCACTATACAAAGGTGATGCTTCCATTGTTGCGCCCAGCCTTGGCTTCGCTTGCAGTTTTGATGACAACATGGATATATAACGACTTTTTCTGGGCGCTGGTGTTGATGTCAACAGATTCAAAGCGACCAATCACATCTGCTTTGGGCCGGCTTCAGGGTGAATTTGTTACCGATTACAACCTTTTGGCGGCAGGTGCAGTAATTGCCGCGCTGCCTACTCTGATTGTATTCTTTGTCCTTCGTAAGCAGTTTGTATCGGGGCTTACCCTCGGCTCAACAAAGGGATAAAAATGAAAGCAATTCAGATCACCGCATTCGGTGGTCCCGATTCAATGCACCTTGTTGATTTAGATGATCCAGTAGCAACCCCGGGCTTTGAAGTCATAGATGTGAGCGCTATCGGAATTAACTATGCCGATACCCACCAGACTGAAAACTCATATCTATCACCGCAAAAACTGCCACTGGTTCCGGGCATTGAGGTTGTTGGTTTAACTGCAAACGGAAAACGCGTGCTAACACCAGTTGCAAGTGGGGGATATGCTCAAAAAGCCTTGGCTTACTCGGCGGCGATGATTGAAGTTCCAGATGGCGTCAGCGATTCACAGGCCTTGTGCATGTTGGTACAAGGCTCAACGGCCTGGCACATATTAAAAACTGTTGGACACCTAAAGGCGGGTGAAACCGTTGTAGTTCATGCCGCTGCCGGCGGTGTCGGAACAATCGCAATTCAATTAGCAAAAATGTGGGGCGCAAAAGTCATCGCCGTTGCATCAACGCAAGCCAAAAGAGATTTAGCAAAGTCATTAGGGGCAGACGTCGCAATCGATTCAGATACAGAAAAACTTCTAGACGCGATACTTGAAGCAAATAACGGAAAGAAAGTTGACTTAGTTCTAGAAATGGTCGGCGGGAAAACCTTCGATGCAAGCCTGGAAGCGTTGGCTCCATTCGGACGTTTGATTACTTACGGCATGGCATCGCGCACTGCACCAACACCAATTCACCCAGGCTCTCTCATGGGTGGATCAAAGACGATTACAGGCTTTTGGCTCTCGCATTGTTTTGGCAGCAAAGAGTTGTTAAACGACGTAATTGCCGAGCTCTTTAAATTGGTCGAGAGTGGAGATTTAAAACCAGTGACCGGTGCCAAGTTTGGATTGAGCCAAGCAGTGATGGCACATCGAGCTATGTTGGCCCGCGAAACCACTGGCAAAATCACGCTAAATCCAGCAGAGTAGAGGTAAGGATTTTTCGAAAGCCTTCACTGCCTGTACGCTCAGCATTCGATCTGCGCCCCCCTAGCTCAGTTGGTAGAGCGTTTCCATGGTAAGGAAAAGGTCACCGGTCCGATTCCGGTGGGGGGCTCGAACAGAGCCTTTCACTCGTTGAGGAGTTCTTTTCAAAGCACACCCCTGGCGGGGTAGCTCAGCTTGGTAGAGCAAGCGGCTCATAATCGCTGTGTCGTGGGTTCAAATCCCGCTCCCGCTACTAGTACTACCTGCGCGAATTTCGCGCATTGACGGGCCTCGGGTAACCTGAGCCCCTCGATAACCGATGAAGGAGTAAGACCATGGCAAGTAAGAGCGCGGACGTACGTCCAAAGATCACCATGGCCTGCGTCGATTGCAAAGAGCGCAACTACATCACCAAGAAGAACCGCCGCAACGATCCAGACCGTATGGAGCTCAAGAAGTTCTGTCCACGTTGCAAGCTTTCAACTCTTCACCGCGAAACCCGCTAATGATCAATCCCGATTCGGTCGGGCGCACTTTTGCTGGTGCAGATTCAGTTACCGTCACGCAATCTGAAATAGATGCCTTTGCTGCCGTGATTGGCGAGAGCGATACAAGCGTCGCACCCCCAACTTTTTCGATTCGCATTTCACTTTCGCAATATGAATCAATTTTAACCCAACCTGAAATCGGTGTTGATTGGACGCGCCTCGTACACGGGGATCAAAAGTTTGAAATCTATCGACCCGTCGTAGCAGGCGATGTTTTTAAATGCTCGGCCACTATCGAAACACTTCGGGCCGTTGCTGGCAATGAGATTATTTCGGTGCGCTCTGACTTACATAACGGCTCCGAACTCGTCGTTTCATCATGGTCGACCTTGGTGGTCCGCGGATGATTGAAATCGGTACAGAGATTCCACAAAGGGTTTTCTATATAGACCGTGCGATGTTAAAAGCCTATGCAGATGCAAGTGGAGACCAAAATCCAATTCATCAGAATGAAGAGTTTGCTCTATCGGTAGGACTTCCAAATGTAATCGCCCACGGAATGTTAACTATGGCACTTGTCGGAACATTCATCTCTGAGTGGGCCGGCGGAAGTGCACATGTTAAAGAGTTCTCAGCTCGCTTTATTAAGCCAGTCATTGTGCCCGCCGGTGAAAAAGTTGATTTGACAGTCACCGCAACGGTTACTGAGGTAGATGGAAGTCGCATTAAATTAGAGTGTGTAGCTACCTCTGCTGGCGTAAAAGTCTTAGGAATGGCAAGGGCTATCGTAATTAAATGAGTATTCCTGATGAAGTTATTGCCTTCGCCGAAGCTCGATTGGTCGCCCGTGATAAAAAGGATTTTGCGCTCGCAGACACCTTACGAATTACGATCGCAAACGCGGGATATGAAGTCGTAGATGTTGCTGGTGGCTTTGAACTCATAGCAAAAGCCGCATTTATTACCTTGGCCTACGCCCGCGATATTCGCCCAATAGATTTAGAGCAAGAAACGACAGTTGCAATAATCGTCGAAGGCTTCACCGATGATGCCCTTGAATCAGTCAGGTCAATCAAAGCCAACAGCGATTGCGGAATTGTCATCCTTTCTATAGGGGATCCAGGGGCTCTCGTTGCGGAGATGGACTCACGTACATATCTATTCGCCGTTGCACCGGGTGCCGGTTGGGGCGATTGCGCAAATGCTTTACTGACAAAGATTAAGAGCAAATACCTGATAATTATGGATCCATCGACAAGCTTTACCGGCGATGCAATTTCACCTGTTGTAGCGCAATTAGAAGAGGGTGAATACGTTGCAGTTGGATGGCGCGGTGGCTTAGTGAACACTGAAGATGAATGGCGAAGTGTCGATGATAAAGGCGATGGCGAAGTCGATGTTCTATTTTCATACTTCCTAGCCCTTAACCGTGAAGCGATACTAGAAACGGGCGGCTTTAACCCACGCGCCATCTATTATAGAAATGCAGATATCGAGTTCTCCCTCAAACTTCGTCAAACTGGCGGACGCCTATTGCAGATGACATTGCCGCTAATCCAGGGTCGTCACCATGGTTATCACGACGTTGACCCTGATTATCGCGAGGCGCAGTCTAAGAAGAATTACGATCGTATTTTGGAGCGCTTTAGAGGTAAAAGCGCAATTTTATCCCCACGTCGCTAACCTGTAGCCATGAACAAACTATCGAAGTACACCAGCCTGCACGTTGGCGGGCCAGCGAGTTCGATAGTTCACGTAAAGAGTGAATCGGAAATAATCGCCGCAATCGAGGCAGCAGGGGATTCACCTATTTTAATTATCGGTGGCGGAACAAATGTATTAATCTCCGATACCGGTTTTTCCGGCACGGTGATACATATTGCAAATAACAGCATTGAATCCGAAGTCGATGCCTGCAGTGGAGCAACGCTGACTATTGGTGCTGGTGAAAACTGGGACTCTTTTGTCGAAACTTCCATCGCCCGCGGCTTCGCTGGCCTTGAAACATTGAGCGGAATTCCTGGCACAGTCGGAGCCTCGCCAATTCAAAACATAGGCGCATATGGCCACGAAGTAAGTGAGTTCATTACACGTGTGCGTACTTATGACCGCGAAAGCAAGGCAATTAAAACTTTCACTAATGCCGAATGTGAATTTTCATATAGAAACTCATATTTTAAAGCCCACCCTGGTCGCTATGTTGTTTTAGATGTTGCATTTCAACTTCGAATTGGTGAATCAACAACACCTATTACTTACCTCGAACTTGCAAAGAAACTTGAGATAGAAATTGGCGACAAGTCTTCAGTTCTTGCTTGTCGTGCGGCAGTACTCGAACTTCGTGCTAGCAAAGGAATGCTTTTAGTTGCCGAGGATCATGACTCGTGGTCTGCTGGCTCTTTTTTCACGAACCCTATTATTTCTCAGCAGGCCGCCGATGGACTTCCAAATGCTGCCCCAAAGTGGCCACTGACTGATGGCCGCATAAAAGTCTCTGCCGCATGGTTGATTGAGAACTCTGGAATTCACAAAGGCGATGAAATCGGGGGCGCGAGAATTTCAACGAAGCATGTTTTAGCTCTTACTAATTCTGGTACAGCGACCGCCTCTGATATCGCAGCCCTTGCTAAGCACGCGAGAGATAAAGTTCAAAGCACCTTTGGAATAACTTTGATTCCCGAAGTAAATCTAATTGGAATCGAGATTTAACCCTCTGTAAGAAGTTTCTTAATTCGCCCGATGCCTTCGACAATATCGGCATCACTAGTTGCATAGGAAAAACGCAAGTAACCAGAGGGTCCAAAAGCCTCACCGGGAACGGCTGCAACCTCGACCTCTTCAAGCAATATCGTTGCAAGT
>JBILUX010000169.1:0-2871 GCA_044370765.1 Candidatus Planktophila sp.
CCTACCGTTGTTGGTCTGACTAGCTGCGAATGCGGCAGCGCGCTGAGCGCAACTGCAAATGCAACAGAGCGTTCAGGTAGACCATAGGCGGCCACAATTCGAGGGTGAAGTTCGCCGGCATGAGCTACCGCTTTGCCATCGATAATCAACTCTGCGCAGCGTCCCGGATGCCATGGTGCAAAATCAGAGCGCGCTACAGTCCACTCAAGATTACATAGTTCCAAGATTCCTTGGGCATAAGCGACTGCGTCTGTCCAGTTGTAATCACGTGCCTTACCTTGCCAGTTTTCATTTTCCATCTTTCCAACTAATAAACCAGCAACGTGATATGCCTGTGGTGGAACGCTCGCAAAAATCTCATCAATTAACTTCTGCTCTGGTCGCTTAGAGAGCTGTGGAGAGATAGCGGGAACCAATTTTTTAGAACTACGGAAGATCGACCCCATCTCAAAGATCGCAAAATTCTTGGCCCCACGACTGATATTGCGCTGAGCAACCTCGATTAATCCGGGAACGAGATGTACACGCATTAATGGGAACTCTTCAGACATTGGGTTTGCGACTCGATATGTCGCAGCCCGCTCTCCGACGAAGCCCATCGAATCTATTGTTGCCTGATTAGTGAAAGGGAATGTTTGTACTTCAGCTAAACCACGGCTAGCAAGCATTGCAGCTACTGCTCTTCGACGTTTTTGATCTGCAGTCAATGAGGCATGCAAAGGGCGTGGAGGAAGCAGCGATGGAATCTTGTCGTAACCAATCATTCGTGCAACTTCTTCGGCGAAATCTGAAGTTGTGAGTAAATCCGAACGCCATGACGGCGGGTCAACTGCAAAACTCTTTTCGTCGACATCACAGCCGATAACACGTAAAACTTCAGCTACTTTTTTCGGAGATACTTCAAACCCGAGAATCGTTGAGATTTTCGCTGGATCTATCGTCACAATAGGTGCATAAACAGGCTCTCCATCGACGACCGTTGCTACGTGCTCGGCCGAACTATGGGCGGTGAGAAGCTGAACAAAGCGAGCAGAGGCAAACTCGGCCAACGATGGATCAACACTTCGCTCTAGACGGCGCGATGCTTCGGAAGAGAGTTTGTGACGACGTGAATTCTTTGCAATTGAAGTTGGGTCAAAGCGAACGGCTTCAAGTGCAATATCAGTTGTAGTTTCCGAGATTTCCGACGTCGCCCCGCCCATAGTTCCAGCTAGCGCCAAGGGCTTTTCATCATCGCAGACCATCAAGTCATCGGGATCCAACTGACGCACCTGACCATCGAGAGTTGTAAAAGGCTGTACTTTGCCTGCGCGCTTGATGCTTAAGCCGCCCTTAATCTTTGACTTATCAAATGCATGGAGAGGTTGACCGAGTTCGAGCATGACATAGTTTGTAACATCGACTACTAATGAGATCGAACGCATTCCCATTTTTTCGATCCGTCGACGCATCCAAAGAGGCGTAGTTGCCTTTGGGTCAAAGTTAGTCAGGGTTCGTAAGTAGAAAACCGATGCAGCAGATGGGTCTGCAATTTTGGCGGTGACGCCCTTGCCTGTCTCCTTGAACTTAAGGGTGCGTAGAGCATCAACGGGGTCGGTAAATTTTAGTCCTAGTGAGCCTGCAACTTCACGGGCCATTCCTCGAATACTGAGGGCGTAGCCTCGATCTGGATTAATCGCAACATCAAAAATTACATCGTTAATCTGTAAATCCCGAATCGCGTCGGCGCCTATCTCAGCTTCATTCTCATTCACAACCATAATTCCAGTGTGATCATCGCTTATGCCTAATTCACGGGCAGAGCAGATCATTCCATTGGAAGTTTTACCGTAGGTCTCTCGTGCCCCGATTTTGAAATCTCCCGGAAGTACTGCGCCGGGAAGGGCCGCTACAACTACATCTCCGATAACGAAATTCGTTGCGCCGCAAATCACAAAACGTGTTGCACCTTCACCGCAATCAAGACCGACGTAACGAATCGGCTTTTTAAACTCAACTATCTCTTCAATCGAGAGAACCTTTGCAAAGACCAGTGGGCCGGTCAGATCTGAGCCTTGCTCAATAATCCCTTCCACTTCAAAGCCGACTCGAATGAGAGCATCTGATATTTCACCGGCCGTTACTGAGGCAGGAATATCAACAAACTCTTTAATCCACGACAAAGGTGTCAGCATTACAGGCCAACTCCAAACTGACGGGTGAAACGAAGATCGCCTTCGACGATATCGTGCATATCGGTAATGTCGTGGCGCACCATCAATGTTCTTTCTAGCCCCATTCCGAAAGCAAAACCGCTAAACACATCGGTATCAATTCCACATGTAGCAAGAACTCTTGGATTCACCATTCCGCAGCCACCCCATTCAATCCAACGATTGTTGAAGAAAACATCTACTTCAGCGCTCGGTTCAGTGAATGGAAAGAATGATGGACGCAATCGTGTTGTAACACCTGGACCAAACATATGGCTTGCAAAGTTATCGAGAGTTCCCTTGAGGTGAGCCATCGTGATGCCTTTATCGACTACCAATCCCTCTACTTGGTGAAAGACAGGACTATGCGTCGCGTCGAGTTCATCTGCTCGGAAGGTTCGACCAGGGCAGATGACATAAATAGGTGGCTCTTGCGTGAGCATCGTACGAATCTGCACTGGGGATGTATGAGTACGCAAGACCATTCCAGATTCAACTGGTTCAATAAAAAATGTATCTTGCATCGTTCGTGCAGGATGATCTGCTGGCATATTTAACGCATCAAAGTTAAGCCAACCGGATTCGAGCTCTGGGCCCTCTTGCACGGCGAATCCCTGCTCGATAAAAAAGTCGGAGACTTCGTTTTTGATAATTGAAATAGGATGTAGTCCACCACGAT
>JBILUX010000034.1:0-10764 GCA_044370765.1 Candidatus Planktophila sp.
TGCGAGATAAAGTGACGACCGGAAGCTGTGTCATCGAAGCCAGGCGTGCACCATATGCGTCATCAATATTGATAACCGCCAAATCAGCATATTCATATGTAAACAACTCCGACTTAGCTAGGAAATACTCCTCCATCGATTTATGGAAATCTAAATGATCTTGAGAGAGATTCGTGAACCCAACGACTGCAAAGTGACTACCACGAATTCGTTCTAAAGTTATTGCGTGACTTGACACTTCCATTACTAAGTTCCGCAAGTGTCGCTCTCGCATGGTTGCAGAAAGAGCTTGCAGATCGGAGCTCTCAGGAGTTGTTCGCTTGCTGCTCAGAACATCACTGCCTATACGTGTTTCGACTGTTCCTATGAGTCCACTATCGCGCCCTGCTGCCTGCATAATCTGGTGCAAAATCGTTGTGACCGTCGTCTTTCCGTTGGTTCCGGTGACACCAACGCTGTATAAATCGCGCATTGGTTCAGAGTAAAACCATGCACTTATTATTCCGGCAGCTCGTCTTGGGTTATCTACAATTAAAACTGGAACTCCTGTAATCATCCCAGCACCGGCGACATCGGTTAAAACCGCCACTGCCCCTTTAGCGATTGCATCGCTTACGAAAGCCGCGCCATGAAATCTCTCTCCTGGCAATGCTATAAATAAATCGCCCTCGATAACATCGCCACTTGACTGAGAAATCCCAGTGACTGCAATTCCATCAATTCGCTGTTCGCATGAGGCACTTACCATCGCCAAAATGGCAGTGAGTTTTTTACTTGGATTAGCTATTGGTCTTTGCATCTGCCGCCCTCTTTATGAATAGCTGTTTTTCGTTTAGCGCAACAGGAATGATTTTGGTACCGGTCGGTGCAATGTGACGACTCTGCAATACAAAAGACATAACTTTCTTAAATACCGGTCCACCTAATGAACCTCCATAGTGCAGACCTTTTGGGTCTTGAATAGTCACACTGATGACATAAGCGGGCTTGTCGGCTGGTGCAAAACCAATGAAGGATGCGGTGTAGCCACGGTAACAACCACACGTGTCATCAATGCGCATCGCTGTTCCAGTCTTACCGGCGACTCGATAGCCAGCAATCGCAGCACTTGGCGCGGTACCTGATGCCGATACAACGCTCTCCATCATGATGCGCATCGCTTGAGCGGTTTGAGCGCTAACAACGCGCTCACTTGTTCGACCTGATGCTGGCGTGAAGTTTCCGCTTGAATCACTGGTACCGGCGATAACCGTTGGTGATACGCGAACGCCATTATTTGCGATCGTTGCAAAGATACTCGTTGCCTGCATCGCCGTCAGCGAATATCCCTGACCAAAAGCTACGGTCGGTGCAGTTGTGCCAGACCAATCTGCAACCTTTGGCAAGATCCCTCGTGATTCACCAGGTAGACCCGAACCAGTCTTACTGCCAACACCAAACTTTGAAAGATAGTTATACAAAACATCGTGAGATAAGAGCTCTCCAATTTGAATAGCACCTGTATTGCTCGATACCGCTAAAACTCCCGAAGTCGTCAAGCGCTCCGTTGGATGCCTTTCATGGTCGTGAAATGTTTTAGTTGAGCGTTTGAGAGCGTATGGAATCGTAAAAACAGTCTCCGGTGTGATCTTTTTCTCTTCAATTGCCGCAGCAATAGTCATGACTTTTCCGGTTGAGCCTGGTTCATAAACATCCTGCACCGATGGATTACGCATTGCAACAAGAGAGACTTTTGAAGTGTGGTTTGGATCGAATGTTGGTGCCGTTGCATGGGCTAAAATCTCACCGGTCTTTGGATCCATCACAATTACGGTTCCGCTAATTGCACGAGATGCTTTGACCACATCGGAAATCGCTTTCGCTGCAACCCATTGAATATCTCGATCAATAGTTAACCGAACGCTCGTCCCAACTTGGGCCGAGATAATCTCTGACTGCGAACCCGGAATTTCAGCGCCATAACCATTTGCATATGAATACTTGCCATCAACACCAGCTATGGATGAATTCATGCTCGATTCAAGTCCGGTGGCGCCTTTTCCATCGCGATTGACGAAGCCAACCAGGGATGCGATGAGAGAGCCCGATGGATACTCGCGAATATAGCCGCGCTCTGGGAAGAAACCAATAATGCGATCTGGACTCATTCCTGGAAACTGTGAATTAAATGTCGCCATTGCCGCGCTGAGTTTTTGCCACATAGCGGGTTTAGCATTTTGGTAGACCATGTTCCACTTACGTTTTCCTGTGATGCTCGCAGTAACTTCTGAAACAGTTAATCCTAAGATTGGCGCAACAAAGTTTGCAACTCGTGCTGGATTAGTAATTTGAGTTTGATCGACAACGATGCTGGTGGCAGCCACACTTCGAGCAAAGGCAACGCCATTGACATCAGTAATCGCGCCCCGTGGGGCCGGCAGATTGCGCGTATTCTCCATCTCGTTAACGGCCCGCAAGCGATAATCGCTTGCTTGAACTGCTTGAACCTGTATTAGCCGAACGGTAAAGAGCACCATTGCAACTGCAATCACAAGGATTAAAAACCTGATGCGATTATGAGCAAGTGCAAAATTACCCATTGCCGAGGCCACCTTGATTTGCAGAGGGCTGATCTAAATTCAAGAAGGTAGGTGTCTCTGATGGCTTCATTCCCAAAGCAAGGGCTGCGTGTGAGAGTGATTCTGGAGAGGACTTCTTGTCGATTGCACGAGCGATCGCTTCACGCTGATCGCTGACCATTTTAGCTTCGAGTTTTAAATGTGTTAATTGAAAAGCATCCTGGGCAAGCAGGGTGTTTATTACGAGCAGAGATAGAAGTCCAGCAACTCCGACGGCCGAGACAAAAATCGCAAAGAATTTGCGATCGGCCTGTTTTCCAGCCGATAAGTCAGGAACTAGTTTTAAGGCAACTTGTGCAGATTTTTCAGCCAAGATCTCCTTGGAACGAGTAATTGCCGGTGCAAATGCTGTCATCGCCATTATGCAGCCGTCCTCTCGATTGCGCGGAGTCGAACCGATGCGGAGCGGGAATTCTCTTCGAGCTCTTTGGCTCCTGGAGTCTCACTTCCTTTAATCACTAGAGAGAACTTGGCAGCATATTCTGGAAGTTCGAAGGGAAGATCTCGAGGAGTACCTGATGTTGTCGATGCAACAAAGAGCTCTTTAACAATTCGATCTTCTAAAGATTGAAAAGACATGACGACTAAACGCCCTCCCACTTCAAGGAGCTTGAGGGCAGATGGAAGCGCTCTTGTTATTGCACCAAGCTCGTCATTCGTTTCAATGCGAAGTGCCTGAAATGTGCGCTTAGCAGGGTTGCCGCCGGTACGCCTGGTGGCGGCCGGAATAGCATTTTTAACTAGTGTTGCCAATTGAGTTGTTGAGTTAAGAGGTGCGATGTTTCGAGCTTTAACAATCGCTTCAACAACCCGAGTTGCAAATTTTTCTTCTCCGTAAGTGCGCAAAATACGCACCAACTGACCTGGCTCATAAGTATTAACAATTTCGGCCGCAGTCAATGATTGCGTGCGATCCATGCGCATATCTAAAGGAGCATCATGCGAATATGAGAAACCTCGGTTAGCTTCATCAAGTTGCATTGAAGAAACGCCTAAATCGAATAGAGCGGCAGTTATGTGCGTGTATCCAAATGACCCAACAACGTCGGCAATTGAATCAAAGGTGGCGTGCTTAGTAAATAGTCGATCTGCAAAGGGAGTTAACCTGGCTGATGCGCTTGCAAGAGCTTGTGAATCGCGGTCGATACCAATAACTTTTAGCGTTGGAAACTTTTGAAGTAAGGCCTCAGTATGCCCACCAAGCCCGAGCGTGGCATCCACAACAATTGGATTCTCACTTGCATTAATTGCAGGTGCAAGGAGATCAATGCATCGATCAAGCATTACCGATACATGTACGTTGTTATCGATCATCACTCCCCCTTAACTTGTAATTAAGTGCTATCGGTTTTTCGTATTACGACTCTTATCTCTGGTCACCGCCGGCCGACGGATCTATTTAGTAGCGGCGCCGGGGAAGGGGCGCCGATACGTTCGAAGGGTCGGCGGTGGCCACAGATAAGAGTTAGTTAGAACAATCCTGGAAAGACCTCCTCTGATACATCAGCAAAAGTCTTCTCACGATCAGTTAAATATTCATTCCACGAAATTGCATCCCAAATTTCAACGCGTGTATTTGCTCCGATAACAACACAATCTTTTTCAAGACCTGCATATGTTCGAAGACTTTGTGGAATTGTTATGCGACCTTGTCGATCAGGAATCTCATCGTGTGCACCGGCAAACATCACACGGCTGTAGTCGCGAGCTGATTTCGCAGTGACTGGCGCTTGTTTTAGCGTCTGTGTAATAACTTCAAATTCGCTTGATGGAAAAACATAAAGACAGCGCTCTTGTCCTTTAGTAATAACGAGTCCCGATGCCAACTCATCTCGAAATTTTGCTGGAAGAATGAGTCGGCCCTTTTCATCAAGGCGTGGTTCGTGAGTACCTAAAAACATCTGTACCCCTTCCCCAAGGTTCTTCGCCAAATGAGATATCGGCTTAGTTCCCCACTTTACTCCATTTCCCTCCTTTTCGCACCACTTTTTGCCACTTTTCCCCCTTTCCCGCCCACCAGCTCCCACTTTTGGGTATAAAAAAAGACCCCCTGGAGGGGGCCTTTAATCGATTACGAAGCAGAAACTACTGATTATTACGCTCATCCCAGCGCTGCTCTAAGCGAGAGCCAAAGGCCTTACTTTTGCGAGCGCCCTTTACGCGTGGGGCTTTACCGGAGAGCGATGAGAGCAGGGCGATAACCCCGCCCAGTGCGAAGAGAAAGCCTAGAACTCCAACTGGCGTTACCTTGGCGACGAGGCCACCGAAGAGAGTTGCGATCCCTAGAAGAATCAGTGCAAGTCCAAGCAGCGTTCCGCTTCGGCGCAACGGCTTAGCCTCCCCAGAAAGAGCTGAAAAAAGGCGCGGATCCTCGGTTAAAAGGGCGGCCTCCATCTCCTGGAGCATTCGCTTCTCATGATCGGATAGTGGCATAGGTCAACAATAGAGAATTTTTCGGCAAGGTGCTACTTATTCTTCACTCTCCTGGCTGGGTTTAATTAAGCGGGCGGGACGCACGCTTCCTGCGCCAAAGCGAGCCCTGGCACGGTCTATCGCGCCGTCGGCCTGTCGCCAGCCACTCTCTCGGGCTCCTAGGACCATCTGCTCGGGGGCTCCCCCGCTCAAATTCTCCAGTGACACCCCGACCAAGCGAAGGCGGGCTCGATCTATACGCAACGCCTCATAGAGCCCTTTGACTACTTCATATATCTCATGGGTTCCATCGATGGGAAGTGCCAGTGTTTTAGATCTATTAATCGTCGAGAAATCGGCGAAGCGCACTTTGATTGAAACTGTCTTTGCAAATAAATCTTTATCCCGAAGCCTTGCCGATGAGCGCTCTGTTAATCGTAAGAACTCGGTCAGAATCTGAGCTGGATCATCTAAATCTTGAGGAAAAGTCTCGGCCGAGCTAATACTCTTTTCAGCATCATGTGGTGTTACATCGCGATAGTCACGGCCCCACGCAAGTTCGTATAACGATTCACCACTTGCTTGACCAAGTGCACGTATCAAAGTTGCCCGCGGCAGATTCGCAATATCTTCAATGGTGCGAAGTCCAAGGCGCTCAAGTGTTTCAGCAGTCTTTGGCCCAACTCCCCACATCGCTTGTATCGGCAATGGGTGCAAGAAAGTTAATATTCGATCGGAGGTTATCTCTAGCATTCCATTTGGCTTGCAATGTTGCGAGGCAAGTTTTGCAATAAACTTCGATGGCGCAATTCCAACTGAACATGTGATGCCCTCTTGCGCCTCTACCTTTGCGCGAATTGCCGTTGCAATTTCGCGAGGTGAACCCAGCAAGCGTTGTACGCCACTTACATCTAAGAAGGCCTCATCGACCGAGACTGGTTCGACCCATGGTGTAAAGCTGTCAAAGATCTCCATTACATTTGATGAGACCTCCTGGTAGCGCGCCATATCAACAGGTAAAAAAATCGCATGCGGTGCTAATCGACGAGCTCGGCTCACTGGCATGGCTGAATGAATACCGAATTTACGTGCCTCATAATTTGCCGCAGAGACAACACCGCGCGCTCCCATTCCAATGACAACGGCCTTGCCCTTTAATTCAGGGTTATCGCGTTCGGCAACGGAGGCAAAGAATGCATCCATATCAACGTGGAGAATCGAGGCCGAACTCATATTGCCAGCGTACTTTCTTTAGCGCGCCATGTTTCATATGCCGCGCGTAAATCCCAGGCACCCGTCCCTCGAATTGAGATTCCACGCGCGCCCGTACGGCGGGTGACGCCCCGAACTAGTAGCAGGGATGATGAATACAGCGTGCTAGCAAAGTCAGCCTGCACATCGGTAAAAAACGCCGAGTCGCTGCAGCCATAGCCATCATCGAGAGTTAAAAAGATGACCCGCTTACCCGAGCGCACGGGCGGGGTCTGCATCGCAACTTTTATGCCAGCTACAAGAACGCTAGATCGTGAACGCGTATCCAACAACTGCGATGATCGAACAGCGCCGATAGCGTTAAGAAAATCGCTATAAAACTCGATTAAGTGATGTGACATATCAATGCCTAAACGTTCGACTTCATGGCGCACGCTTTCGGCAGAGTTCATATCGGGTAGGCCGCTACTAATGAGGGCGGGTGGAGCAAAAGCTAAGTTCATCTGCGCACCAGAGATAGTTTTGTTTGGCGAGCGTTCTAAATCAGATAGATGTAGCAAGAGGTCGCGGCGGTTGAGATCACTATGCAGGCGATCAAAAGCTCCGGTAAGGATTGCACTCTCTGTAACAGGTGCACTGCTGCCAGAGCGATGCACAAAGTCAGATAGATCTGTGTAAGGCCGACCGGCGATAATCGATGCGATCTCACCATCACTAATCTTTGAAATAGTCGAGAGCGCGATCCGAATCGCGCTGCCTTCATCTTCAACTCGATAGCAGGAATCGGATTCATTAACATCTAGCGGTGCGATAGCAATCGACATCTGCCGCGCCTCATCGACGATTAAACGTTTGGGATACATGCCCGGCTCATGCGTGAGAACCCCCGCCAAAAAAGCTGCGGGGTAATGTGTTTTAAGCCAGGCCGATTGATATGTGGGCATGGCAAAGGCGGCGGCGTGTGCCTTGCAAAAACCAAAGGATGCAAAGGCGCGCAGGAGATCCCAAATCTGATTGATGATGGGTAGTTCATATCCACGCGATGCTGCAGCGGGAAAAAACCAGTCACAGACCTCTTGTGCACCGCTCTTATCCCCCAACGCCCGACGCTTTTCATCGGCGCTAGCAAGAGATGCACCCGTCATCGTTGCAATGATTTGGATTACCTGTTCGTGAAAGACGACGACGCCCTCGGTATCTCGCAGGATTTCATAGAGATCGGGATGAATAATCTGCGCTGGGCTCCACCCATGACGCGCCTTTAAAAAGGGCGTAATCATGTCGCCCTTAACTGGGCCTGGGCGAAAGAGTGAGATATCGATAATCAAATCGGTAAATGTTTTGGGTTCGAGTTTGCCAACTAGTTCGCGCTGGCCTGGACTTTCCACTTGAAAGATTCCAAGGGTGCGCGTTGATTGAATCAACTCATACGTGCGTGCATCATCTAGCGGCACTGAATCGATATCGATCTTTACATCCTGTGCCCGTTCGATTTCAGTGAGAGCGAATGAAATCGCCGACTGCATGCGAACGCCCAGTACATCGAGTTTTAATAGACCAATAGCTTCGACATCATCTTTATCAAAGACGACCATTGGATAACCACTGGCGTTAGCCACAAGAGGAGCGCGATCTAATAAGCCGCCATCGGATAAAACTATCGCGCATGGGTGCATCGCTAAATGCCTCGGTAGTCCATCAAGACGTTCGGCAAGAGCGATCGTCATCGCAGTAAGAGGGGCTTTAACATTGAGAGATTTGAGTTCGGGGAGGTTTTCAAGGGCGTTAGATATATTGCGTGCACGCACATGCGGCATTGATTTTGCCAACATATCAATCTCCATCGCAGGTAGGCCAAGGGCTGCGCCGGCATCGCGAATGGCATGCCTGGCGCGATATGTATCGACCATTGCAACGGTTGCACAGCGCGATTGATTATTGGGTGTGTCCCAGTTTGTATCACCGTAGCGTTTGAAAACCATGTCATAGATTTCAAGGCGTCGGTGGGATTCAACATCGATATCGATATCAGGCAGAGCTCTACGAAGCGGTGAACAAAAGCGCTCCATTAATAGACCATGGGCCATAGGTTCAACACCAGAAATTCCAAGTAAGTGACAGATAAGTGAGCCCGCACCACTACCGCGTGCTGCCACACGAATACCGGCACCTCGTGCCATATCGCAGATATCGGCAACGGTTAAAAAATAAGATTCAAAACCCAACGTTGCAACCGTTGAAAGTTCATCATCTAGACGCGCGCGCGCTTTTTTAATCGCCCCACTATCGCTATAGCGCCAGTTGATTCCAGCCTCACTGCGGCTGCGCAATAACATGCGCATCTCATGTGCTGACTGTGCGCCAACGACATGGGGCTCGGGTAAGTGCGCACCACCCAGACCAATATCGCGTGCAGGAGATAATAAAGCGCGCTCGGCCCATGCCCTTGTCGTTGCAAGCAATTGACGCGGTGTGCGCTCACCTGCTGCACGCGCAATTTCGCCAGCTAATGAAATCATCTCATCGCCGGATTTTAAAAATCCTTCAGCATTGCGGCGCTCAACATGGCGTGGATGCAGTGGTACTAACTGACGCGCACAATCTAAAACATCTGCCACCGGTCCATCACAGCGATCTCGCATCCGTACGGCATTTGTTACAACGGCATCGATATCGTGATCGCGGGCAAAAATCAGTGACCTGGCAGCGTGCACCATCGAGCGCGGGCCCTTACCTGCAACCACATGCGAAACGCATTCGATTGCGTTGCCGGCAAATAAATCCCGAGTTATATTAAATGTTGAAAAAGCGGCATCGATGCGGTTATCGGTGAGTAGCGCCCCCACTGGTGATTCGGGGCCATGAAGTGCGTAGAGATTTGAACTGTAATGGCTAAAGCGTTGCAGAAATTCAAGAGTGAGAACGGGGCTGCGAGTATCACTCACCATGGCAAGGGATGTAAGTAATCGACACAACGCCGACCATCCCCCATCGCTATGGGCAAGTAATGTGATGCGGGTTTTAGCGCTGCCTAAATCAATACCGAGATTGACTCCGATGATTGGCGCAATCCCGTAGTCAAGGCAGCTTTGTGCAAAACGAACTGCGCCAGCTAAGCCATCGCGATCGGTCAGCGCTAAGGCCGGCATTTCAAACTCGGCAGCGCGCGCAACTAAATCATGTGGCTGGGTTGTGCCGTATTTGAGTGAGTAGGCACTTGCAACATTGAGGTGAATAAAACTCATATCGATCTAATAATCCACTGACCACTGAGCTCGTCGCGTTCAAGTTCGAAGGTTGTAAGGGCTCCGATGGGGGCCGCCTCAACGCGCCACACTGCGCGAGCTGCATCATCGGGACGATACTTTCCATCGCTAATTCGATTCCACCAACCTCCGGCCTCGCACCACCTGGATAAAACTGCATGGATACGAAAACGTCGACCCTTGAACGTAAATTCAATAGGAGTAGTTGCGCCATCGATGGTGACATCGTGGGCGGAGTTAATCTGTGTCATTTCTAAGCTGCACTCCTTGTGACTGTGGATATTCGAACAGGTGTTCGAAAACTAGCCCCTTGGACTGACAGATAGCAAGTGGGTGGGGCGTGTCGGGGAGCGGTTTAATTGAAATTTCAACTAAATTTATATCTCACATCGCTCAAAGCTATTAAGGGAGCCCCATGAATACGGTACTAATAATCGGTCGCGTGCTATTTGCACTGATCTTCCTCGCATCAGGCGCTAACCACCTCACAAAATTAGAGGCGATGACCGGCTATGCCACATACAAGAAGGTTCCAGCTGCAAAGCTGGCTGTAGTCGTCTCAGGCTTAATGATTCTTGTTGGAGGTCTCTACATCGCATTTGGCGTATACGCAGATCTCGGTGCTCTTCTAATCGCGCTCTTCTTAATCCCAACAGCTTTCTTGATGCATGCATTCTGGAAAGAGAGCGATGCAACAGCCAAGCAGAATGAACAAATCGCATTCATGAAAGATATTTCAATGGCTGGAGCAGCACTGATCATCTTTGCATTAGTTGGATCTGGCGCCGATTTTGGTCCAAGCATTACAGGTGCTTTCTTTAATCTCTAAATTGCTACTACTTCTTAATAATGTGTGATTGATAGCCGGCAAGTAGCAACATCAATATTGGGTAGCCCATAGCCACCGGCAGTGAGGTCAGCTGAGCAATTGCACCGGTGACCGATGGGCCGATGAAATAGCCTGCCAATCCAATTACTCCAACACGTGCAATTGCTACCGACGATGCGATGCCTGGTATTTGAGAGGCGGCCAAAATATATGCAGGAAACATCGGACCGATTCCAAGACCAGCACACGCAAATCCAATATTTACAACAATGAGAGCAAGTAATGGATGCGAATGAGATAGCGGAACTCCAATCGTTATCCCAAGGCCAAGACCAAATCCCCCTAAATAGCCACCGTACAAGACGGTCTTTCGGGGACCAAAGTAATCGAGGGCTCTATCTCCTAAAAAGCGTGCGGTAATCATCGC
>JBILUX010000035.1:0-10745 GCA_044370765.1 Candidatus Planktophila sp.
ACCCGTGCCATTGCAAATCATCCTTTTACCCAAAGCAACGACAGTGACTTCAGCCTTCGTCACAATACTTTGATCTTCTGCGCGCTCTACAGTTGTTAGCCAGTGTTCGATAGTGAAGAAGGATGGACGTTTTCCGCTCATCTCTTCATGAACAAGAAGTTCGAAAGAGGCATCGGCAGCTTCAAAGGTAAAGCCGCGTGACTCCATTTCTTTTACGCGATCTACAATGCGGCCGATTAGTGCTTTATCGCCACCAAGATCAACGCCGAGCTCTTGAGACTTTAATTCAATCGATGCGCGCCCTGCCATATCAGAGACCAACATGCGCATATCGTTTCCAACCGATGCTGGATCCTCATGTTGATAGAGCGATGGATCAACCTTGATTGCACTGGCGTGCAGGCCGGCCTTGTGAGCAAAGGCCGATACGCCAACGTAGGGTTGGCGCGCACTTGATGAAACATTTGTAACTTCGGCGATTGCATGGGAGATACGGAAAGCCTCGCGCAGTGAATCCTTGGGCAAAACTAATTGATGCTTCTTTAACTCTAAGTTTGCGATGATCGTGACTAGGTCGGCATTACCAGTGCGCTCACCATATCCATTGAGCGTGCCCTGTACATGAGTAGCACCGGCTGCGATTGCGGCCATTGAGTTTGCAACTGCGCAGCCTGTGTCGTTATGGCAGTGAATGCCTAAGCGGGCAGAACTTGCAGTAAGTACATCATGGACAACTTGTGATAATTCATCGGGCAACATTCCCCCGTTTGTATCGCAGAGTGCAATGACATCGGCGCCGGCTTCGGCTGCAACGCGCACGACTTCTAGGGCGTAGGCACGGTTGCTTCGGTAGCCATCAAAGAAGTGCTCTGCATCTAAAAATACGCGCTGGCCCTCTGCGATTAAATGAGTAACTGAGTCACGGATCATCTCTAAGTTCTCATCTAGCGATGTTTTGAGCGCTAAATCAACGTGGCGATCAAATGCCTTTGCAACCAGCGTTACTGCCGGTGCACCGCTGTCGCGCAGTGCTCCGAGGAGAACGTCATCGGCGGCCTTAACATTGGGGCGACGTGTTGCACCGAAGGCCACAAAAGTCGCATTTTTTAAAACTAACTCTTTCTTAGCGCGGGCAAAGAACTCAGTGTCCTTCGGATTCGCACCCGGCCAACCGCCCTCAATAAATCCAACACCAAGATCATCTAAGTGGCGTGCGATAGCTAACTTGTCATGGACAGAGAGATTAAGCCCCTCTTGTTGTGCGCCATCACGCAACGTGGTGTCGTAGATATGAAATGCATCAGAGGTTGGCATTAGCAGACCTTTTGTACCCAGTTGTGAGTATCGGCGATTGTTCCATGTTGGATTCCGAGTAAGTGGTTACGAATCTGCATTGTGATGGCGCCTGGTTGTCCATCCCCGGTAACCCATGTTCCCATCGTGCTCTTTGCCTGTCCCACTGGTGAGACAACAGCTGCGGTACCGCATGCAAAGATCTCAGTAATCTCACCGCTTTCAACACCATCGCGCCAATCATCGATGCTGAGCATTACCTCTTGCGTTTTATATCCAAGATCTTTCGCCACAGTTAAAATCGAATCGCGAGTAATACCTGGAAGCAAAGTTCCAGTAAGTTTTGGTGTAACTACGGTTGCATCTGAACCTTTGCCTTTAACAAAGTAGAGGTTCATGCCACCCATCTCTTCAACCCACTTGCGCTCTACGGCATCGATCCAAACAACTTGATCGCAGCCCTCTTTGAAGGCGGCTTTTTGTGCAACCAATGATGCCGCGTAGTTTCCGCCACACTTAGCCTCGCCCGTGCCACCAAGTGCTGCACGAACATACTCAGTTGAGATCCATACAGATACGGACTTCGAAGGATCAAAGTAAGCACCTGCCGGTGTTGCAATCAACATATATGTGGCCTTATTAGATGGTCGAACACCCAAACCAACTTCAGTGGCAAACATAAATGGACGAAGATATAGAGACTCTCCCACTTTATTAGGTACCCAGCCCGCATCTTGTTTTACCAAAACGTCGATGCTTTCTATAAATTGTTCTTCACTCATCTCTGGTAAGGCAAGGCGGGCTGCAGACTTTGCAAAGCGCTTGGCATTTGCCGTTGGACGAAAGAGTGCAACTGAACCATCGGGTTGGCGATATGCCTTTAAGCCCTCAAAAATCTCCTGCCCGTAGTGAAATACTGCCGTCGCGGGATCTAGTGATATCGGTCCATAAGGTTTTAACTCGGGCTCACTCCAGCCCTCTTTCTCACTCCACTCGCAAACAACCATGTGATCGGTGTAGTACTTACCAAATCCACCCTCGGCAACGAGAGCATCGCGGGTAGCAGCATCTTTAGCATTCGGGTTAAGTGTTATTTTCATAGTTATAACGCTGCGACTAGCGCATCTCCAATTTCATTAGTACTTCGTTTTTTGTCTCCACGTACTAATAAATCTGCCGCTACGGCACGCTCAACATCTTGCGCAGCATCGACAAAACCTAAATGCTCAAGCATCATCGCAACCGACATGATTGTCGCCGTTGGATCGGCGATGTTCTTGCCGGCGATATCAGGGGCTGAACCATGAACAGGCTCGAACATTGATGGGAATTTTCCAGTTGGATTGATATTGCCTGAAGCTGCAAGGCCAATACCACCGCATATAGCTGCAGCTATATCGGTCAAAATATCGCCAAATAAGTTATCGGTAACTACGACATCAAAGCGCTCGGGGTTAGTTACAAAGAACATAGAAGCCGCGTCTACGTGTAGATAATCGGTTGTGATACTTGGATACTCTTTAGCGACTTCGTTAAAAGTACGGGTCCATAATCCACCTGAGCGGGTTAATACATTGTTTTTATGTACAAGAGTAAGTTTCTTGCGATCGCGCTTTAGCGCACGCTCGAAAGCATCACGGATTACACGCTCAGCGCCCCGGCGAGTATTTAAACTCTCTTCCGTGGCGATTTCAGCATCGGTACCTTCAGCTAGAACTCCACCAGCGCCAACATATGGACCTTCGGTGCCTTCTCGTACAACAATAAAATCAATAGGAGCTTTAGTTGCAAGAGGGCCTGTCACTCCTGGCATCAATCGTGCCGGGCGCAAATTAACGTAGTGATCAAAGGCAAAACGTAGTTTTAATAGAAGTCCACGCTCTAGAACTCCACTGGGCACTGTTGGATCTCCAACTGCGCCAAGCAAAATTACATCTGCCTTGCCAATTTCGGCCAAAGTCGCATCGGGTAGAACTTCGCCGGTGCGGTGCCAAAAGGCTGCACCAAGATCATAGGCAGTTCGCTTAAACTCAATATCGTATTTCTTCGACACTGCATCTAGAACCTTCAGTCCCTCGTTAACAACTTCGGGTCCGATTCCATCGCCTGCGATAACGGCCAAATTAATAGTTTTCATTTAATCCACCAAAACAACTGCGCGAACGGATTCGGCACCTGTCTCTCTCTTTATCGTCGCCAAAAGCTCATCGCTCACATCTGAATCAACAGAAAGAGCCATAAGCGCTTTACCGCCGGCGGCACTGCGTGCAACCTGCATTGCGGCAATATTGATTTTTGCTTGGCCTAATGTATGACCAACCGTTCCAATTACTCCAGGCTGATCGACATAGCGCAAGAAGAGAATATGTGCAGTCGGTGCAAGGTCAAGTGAGAAGGTGTCAATTCCAATAATCTTTTGGGTCTGCTTTATTCCCATAAGTGTTGCATCAACGGTTATAGATTTGCCGCTTCCAGTTGCTGCGTGCAGAGATATCATCGAGCGATACTCGGCGCTATCGGCAGTAGTTGTAACATTTGAAGTCATTCCACGTTCTGTGGCCAATCCGGGGGCGTTGACATAGGTAACTTCTTCGGCGCCTACGGCAATTAATGCACCTTTGAGTGCGCTAATCGCAAGAATGGATGAGTCGTGTACTGAAATCTCGCCACGAACTTGAATATCCATGTGCACTGGAACTTCACCTAGAAGTTCGGTTGCAATCTGTGCCATTTTTTCAACGAGCGGCAGTGAAGGTCGAATCTCTTGGGCAATAACGCCGCCCTTAACATTGACGGCATCGGGTACGAGCTCACCGGCTAGGGCTTTTCGAACCGATACAGCAACGGCAATGCCCGCACGCTCCTGCGCCTCATCTGTTGATGCGCCTAAGTGAGGTGTAGCGATTACGTTATCTAATGTAAATAATGGCGAGTCAGTACAAGGCTCCGTTGCAAATACATCTAAACCAGCACCTGCGACGCGACCTTCAACGATTGCATCATATAAAGCAGCCTCATCCAGTACTCCGCCACGTGCGGCGTTAACAATGCGCACTGCCGGCTTAACCTTCTTCAATGCTTCAACGCCAATTAAATTGGCAGTCTCTTTCGTTTTAGGTAAGTGAATAGTGATGAAATCTGAGGTCCGGAGTAGTTCATCGAGATCAACGAGTTTTACGCCAAGTTGCGCAGCACGGGCTGGTTGCAGATATGGATCGTAGGCAATGACATCCATCCCGAATGCCTGCATGCGCTGGGCAACTAACTGTCCGATGCGTCCGAAACCAATGATGCCAAGAGTCTTTTCAAAGAGTTCAGCGCCGGTAAATTTGGAGCGTGCCCACTTGCCGTTTCGAAGTGCAGCGTGAGCCGGTGAGATAAAACGCGCAGATGCAAGCAGTAGCGAGATAGCCAATTCGGCGGCACTTACTATGTTAGAAGTTGGTGCGTTAACAACCATGACTCCTGCGGCAGTTGCTGCAGGAATATCAACATTATCTAAGCCAACACCTGCACGGGCAATAACTTTCAAGCCCTTGGCTGCAGCAATTGCTTCTGCATCCATTTTAGTTGCAGAGCGAATTAATACTGCGTCAACGCCTTTTGCAAGGACATCTAACAACTCAGTACGGTTTGCCCCGTCGCAGTTAACTACGTCAAAATCTGGGCCCAACGCATGAAGCGTCGCTGGGCTCAACTCTTCTGCAATTAAAACAACAGGTTTAGCCACGCGCCACGCTGCCCTCTTTGAAATCATCGCCCTTTGAGGTTTTTATCCATGAAAACATTTTGCGAAGTTCGCGACCAACGACCTCGATTGGGTGAGCTTCGCCCTTGGCGCGGAGCGCCTTGAACTCAACTGCGCCAGCCTCTTGATCATCAATAAAGCGTTTAGCAAATACTCCATTTTGAACATCGGCAAGAACGGCCTTCATATTCTCTTTTACACTTGGATCAATAACACGTGGACCTGAAACATAATCACCGAACTCGGCAGTATCAGATACTGACCAGCGCTGCTTTGCAATTCCGCCCTCGTACATTAAATCAACAATGAGTTTAAGTTCGTGCAGGCACTCAAAATATGCAACCTCTGGCTGATATCCAGCTTCGGTCAAAACTTCAAAACCATACATAACAAGTTGAGATGCGCCACCGCATAGAACAGACTGCTCACCGAATAGATCGGTCTCTGTCTCTTCGGTAAAGGTTGTTAAAATTCCACCGGCACGTAAGCCACCAATTGCTTTTGCATAGGAAAGTGTCAATGGCCATGCATTTCCAGTCGCATCCTGCTCAACTGCAACGATGACTGGAACTCCACGACCTGCAGAGTATTCACGACGAACTATGTGCCCTGGACCTTTAGGTGCAACCATGCAGACATCAACATTTGCACTTGGTTTGATGTAGCCATAACGGATATTAAATCCATGACCAAAGAACAATGCATCGCCATCTTTTAGGTTAGGAAGAATTGAATCGGTATAAATATGGCGCTGAACGTGGTCAGGAGCCAAGATCATTATGACTGTTGCCTCTTTTACAGCCTCGGCAACGCTAACTACGCGCAGGCCTTCAGCCTCTGCCTTTGCCTTTGATGCTGAGCCATCTTTTAAACCAACGCGAACATCGACACCGCTATCGCGCAAGCTAAGTGCGTGAGCATGTCCCTGTGAGCCATAACCGATAATCGCAACTTTGCGACCCTGGATGATGGATAGATCGGCATCCTCTTCGTGATACATCGTTGCTGCCACGGTATTTCTCCTTTAGTTCTGGTAGTCGGGTTGGGTGTCATGGACTGCTGGTGCTGGGCTATTCGGAACTACTTCTTTAATTGCAATTACATTGATTAACTTGTCCAGCTGAGTAATTACTTGCTCAAGAGCATGGCCCTCCAGGTTAACCACTATCTCCATTTTAGAGGTCTCAGGGTCACTGGTTGGACCAACCGATAAGCGCTCAATGTTGAAGGCACGGCGTGCAAATAGGCCAGCAACGCGGGCTAAAACGCCAGGCGAGTTTTCGACGATAACTTCAAGGGTGTGTTGGGCCATTTTAAAGCTCCTGTGAATCCCAGTCGGGCGCGGTTTCTCGCGCAATCATGATGTCATCATTAGATGTTCCGGCTGCAACCATTGGCCACACCATTGCATCGCGATGTACTCGGAAATCAACTACCACTGGCTGATTATTAATACTCATTGCTTTTTCAATTGTTGCATCAACATCTTCGGGGCGATCACAACTTAAGCCTATGCAGCCCATCGCCTCTGCCAACATTGGAAAGTTTGGAACGCGTTTTGATTCAAGACTTGTATTTGAGTAGCGACCTTCATAGAACAGGGTCTGCCACTGGCGCACCATGCCGAGTGATTCGTTGTTGATAATTGCAACCTTGATTGGAATGTTATTGAGTGCACACGTTGTTAACTCTTGGTTAGTCATCTGGAAACAACCATCGCCATCAATCGCCCAAACGGTTGTATCGGGTGCTCCAACTTTTGCACCCATTGCAGCAGGAACTGCGTAACCCATTGTGCCGAGGCCACCTGAGTTAAGCCATGTGCGTGGATTCTCATAGGAAATAAATTGTGAGGCCCACATCTGATGTTGGCCAACACCAGAGGCGAAAATTGCCTGCGGTCCTGAGATTTTACCTAAGCGCTCGATTACATATTGAGGTGAGAGCGAACCATCTTTAGGCGTGTCATAACCCAATGGATATGCCGACTTCAACGAGTTCATCTGACGAAGCCAGGCAGTTAAATCAGGGCGGTTCTTAGCCAGAGCTACTTTGAGAGCTGGAATTAGAGCCGACATCGTATGGTGCAAATCTCCAAGTACTGCAACATCGGCAAAGCGATTCTTACCGATTTCGGCTGGATCAACATCTGCGTGAATAACCTTTGCATTAACTGCAAAAGTTGAAAGCTTTCCAGTTACACGATCATCAAAGCGCGCGCCGAGGGTAATAAGTAAATCTGATTTTTGAAGCGCAGTAACGGCGGCTACGGTGCCATGCATTCCTGGCATTCCAAGATGCAATGGATGGCTATCCGGAAATGCACCGCGCGCCATAAGCGTTGTAACAACTGGAGCACCAAGTAATTCGGCAAGTGCTAATAATTCTCGCGCAGCATTTGCTTTGATAACACCGCCACCAACATAGAAGACCGGCTTACTAGATTGCGCGATTAAATCAGCGGCATCGAGAATTGATTGTGCATCGGGTGCAGTCTTTGGTTGATAGCCTTTGAGTGAGACCGACGTTGGATAGTTAAAATCCGTCATCTTCTGCAGGGCATCTTTAGCGATATCAACTAGAACTGGGCCAGGTCGCCCAGAGCTTGCGATATGGAAAGCCTCGGCAACTGCGCGCGGAATATCGGCAGGATCTGTAATCAAATAACTATGTTTAGCAAATGGCATTGTGATGCCACGAATGTCGGCCTCTTGAAAGGCATCGGTACCGATTGCAAGTGATGGAACTTGACCAGTGATTGCAACAACTGGAACTGAATCCATTGCAGCATCGGCAAGTGGTGTAACAAGATTTGTTGCCCCTGGTCCAGAGGTTGCAATACATACGCCAACGCGACCAGTTACTTGCGCGTATCCAGTTGCAGCGTGACCAGCACCCTGTTCATGGCGAACGAGAATATGGCGAATTGAGCTAGAGAAGAGTGGGTCATAAACCGGCAAAACTGCGCCGCCAGGAATTCCAAACATCACATCGACGCCAGCGGCCTCTAATGATGCGACGAGGGAGCTTGCTCCATTCATCTGACTCATTTCCATTCTCCTTCCGTGCTTTAAGTAGCGATTAAATGAAAAAACCCCCAGATTAACTGAGGGTAGCGCGCGATCGAATTGCTAGATCACGCGCTTTTAAATCACCACTGACTGTGTAAACATGGGCTTATTCTCCAACAGCTTTACCATTGAGTCAAGGCGTGAGATGTGCATCTCACAATCTGAACAGATCTAGTCGCAGACCGCGCCTTTAGATGCCGAGCCGACCAACTTTGAGTATTTATGGAGGACTCCGCGAGTGTATTTATGGGTCAAAGGCTTCCAGCCAACTTTGCGGGCCTCTAGCTCTTTGGCATCGACCAGCAGATCCATTGTTCTATTTGTTATATCGATTCGGACGATATCTCCATCCTTTACAAATGCGATCGGACCACCATCGACGGCCTCGGGTGCAACATGGCCAACACAAAGACCAGTTGATCCACCAGAAAAACGTCCATCGGTTAGAAGGAGAGTCGATTTGCCCAGGCCAGCGCCTTTGATCGCACCGGTAATCATTAACATCTCGCGCATTCCAGGTCCGCCTTTAGGACCTTCATAGCGAATAACTACGACATCGCCTGCTTGAATAGTCCCGTTTTCAAGGGCATCCATCGCCGCTTGTTCACGTTCAAATACTCGGGCTGGGCCCTCAAATGATTCAAGTCCGATTCCAGCGGTTTTGCACACCGCGCCTTCGGGTGCCAATGAGCCGCCCAAAATGGTGATTCCCATGTCCGTTGAAAGTGGTTTGGAAGCCGCGCGCAAAATTTCGCCATCCGGATCTGGTGGATTTATGTCAGCCAAGTTTTCCGCCATAGTCTTTCCAGTAACGGTTAAAACATCGCCGTGCAACATTTTGGCATCTAAGAGCGCTTTTAGAATTACTGGGACTCCCCCGATTTTATCCATGTCGCTCATTACAAAACGACCAAAAGGTTTTAAGTCGCCAAGTAAAGGAACTTTTGAACCGATGCGATGGAAATCATTAAGGGACAAATCAACGTCGGCTTCATGTGCGATTGCAAGTAAATGCAAGACTGCATTCGTTGATCCACCGAGTGCCATCAAAATTGTGATTGCATTTTCAAAGGCTTGTTTAGTTAAAATATCGCGCGTAGTGATTCCTGCGCGGATTAGTTCGACAACGGCCGCACCTGATTTAACTGCAAAGGCATCACGACGACGATCAACGGCAGGAGGTGCCGCCGATCCGGGAAGTGATAAACCAATTGCTTCACCAATACTTGCCATGGTGTTCGCTGTAAACATTCCACCGCAAGCACCCTCGCCTGGACAGATTGCTCGCTCTATCTGATCAACACGCTCTTGCGTAATTAATCCGCGCGCACATGCACCGACAGCTTCGAAGGCGTCGATGATTGTGACATCTTTGCCATCGACTTGACCTGGCAATGTCGAACCTGCGTAGACAAAAACACTTGCTACATCGATGCGTGCAGCGGCCATCATCATCCCGGGAAGTGATTTATCACACCCTGCAAAAGTAACCATTCCATCAAGGCGCTCGGCCTGCATAACAGTCTCTACTGAATCGGCGATTACTTCACGCGAAACCAGTGAGAAGTGCATTCCCTCATGTCCCATTGATATTCCATCAGAGACTGAAATTGTGCCAAACTGCATTGGAAATCCGCCTGCATCGATGATGCCTTGACGTGAGGCTTTTGCTAAACGATCGAGAGATAAATTACATGGAGTGATCTCGTTCCATGAGGATGCGATACCAATTTGAGGTTTCACCCAATCCTCATCGCCCATTCCTACTGCACGCAGCATTCCACGTGCAGGTGCTCGCTCCATTCCATCGGTAACTAGACCAGAGCGCGGCTTCATCGTAGGCATGCGATAATTCTAGCCTCTCACTGAGAAATCATTTCATCTAAAATTGGAGCTTTTGCGTGTCAAATCCTAACTATCCTGCTGGCCAGGCCCCTGATCGCTGGCGCACACTCTTTGTTGTCGCGATATCGCAGTTGATGGTCGTGCTCGATTCATCAATCGTAAATATTGCAATCCCAAGTGCAAAACTCGATCTTGGCATTACCGATGCTAATCAACAATGGGTAATCACCGCCTATACATTGGCATTTGGCTCCCTTCTCTTGCTTGGTGGACGTATCGGCGACTTTATGGGACGTAAGAAAATATTTCTCATTGGCTTAATTGGCTTTGCTGGCGCTTCAGCATTAGGTGGCATCGCATCAACTCAAGGCCTGTTATTTGGTGCACGGGCATTACAAGGTGTATTTGCCGCTCTTCTTGCACCTGCCGCCCTTGCAATTATCTCTGTAACTTTCACCGTACCGACCGAGCGCGCTAAAGCATTTGGTGTGATGGGTGCAATCTCCGGTGGAGGAGCTGCTATCGGTTTAATCGTTGGTGGAACACTGACTGAGTTCTTCTCATGGCGCTGGTGCTTAGGCGTCAATGTTCCAATCGCTGTGGTCGCATTCTTCCTTGCAACGCGTTTTGTCCATGAGTCAAAGGCCGAAGGCAACCGCTCCTACGATATTCCTGGAGTAATCACCGCTACTGCCGGTCTCTTCTCACTTACCTACGGCTTTAACCAAGCTGCAACATCGGGTTGGGCAGATGGCCTAACACTTGGCTTCCTTGGAGCGGCTGTAATT
>JBILUX010000170.1:0-2839 GCA_044370765.1 Candidatus Planktophila sp.
GCTCCACCTTGAATTGCAATCTCAAGTACGCCGTCCCTTGTACCGCCCGTTCCTAGCCACGTTGCAATAACGGTTTGCGCCAGTAAATTCGCACCTTCATTGCGGATGTCTATTGCAGTTCTCACTCCATTATCGGCGGCATCTAAGAGTGTTTGTGCCGATGAAATTGCAAGCGTGGCAGCATCTGTACCGTTCTTAGATTCGAGTTCATCAAATGCGGCGAGCTGTGATTTAAATGTTGCAATCATGTCGATGTCGCTACTTCGCCCTTGTCGTGCTGCTAAGGCCTTTGTGATTCCTAACTTTCCAAGCCAAAACCCACTGCCCTCATCACCGAAAGTGCTACCAAGTCCATCGCGATGTGCAAATACTCCATCGCGACCGCCAACAGATACAACACCACCACCGATGGATAAAACAACGCCGTTACGTCCATGAAGTGCGCCAATAAATCCTGCTAAACCATCGTCGATCAGGGCGGTTTTGGTTGCACCAAAGAATTCATTGCAGAGCGCACCGTATGGCTCGGGGTCAGAGACAATTCCATTGAAACCAGTGCAGGAGAGCGAGACAACATCGGATGATAATTTCGCTGCAGATTCAAAGATTGATCGAAGCGCAGAAAGTGGGTGCTCGCCAGCTAACTTACCTCTAGTCGTACTTATCGAAATATCACCCATGCGAATACGGCTGCCAGATTGACCTAAATCGACCGAGAGCACCATAGGCGTCAGAATAGTTTAAATTCATGTGGGAAGATAGGAACATGAAGCAATTTGGTTCAGTAATGTCCTCAGAGATTGCAGAGACGCCTGCCGTCTTTTCTAAGATTTTAAGTGATTTAACGGGTTTTGATTCGGTCAAGAATATTCTCAACACCGAGAAGATCCAATCTATATTAATCCTGGCACGTGGCACCTCCGATAATGCCGCGCATTACTTAAAGTACTTAATTGAAACCCAGATTGGGCTACCTGTTGGACTTACTTCGCCCTCATCAGTCACCGTCTATAAATCTGAGCTTAAATATGCCAACACATTAGTTATTGCTATCAGCCAAAGTGGCCAATCACCAGATCTAGTTCATTTTGCAACGGCTGCGCGAGCTGCAAATGCATATCTAATTGCTATTACTAATGATGCCCAATCGCCCCTGGCCACAATTGCTCACCACCATTTTCCACTTCTTGCCGGTCCGGAGTATGCAGTTGCTGCAACAAAGTCCTATAACGCACAGTTATTGATTTCATATCTTCTTGTAGCAGCATGGACTAACAAGACGGTTAATGCTTCGCAGATTATTAGTGAGGCCAGTCGAATTGGCGCAATTAGTAATTTGGTGACTGCCGCCGTACAGCAAACAGATCGCAACCATGAAATTGTGATTCTAGGCCGTGGCTTTGCATATCCCAATGCCCGTGAGGCAGCGCTAAAGATTCAAGAGACCTGCAAAATCTCGGTACAGGGCCTATCAACAGCTGACTACCTTCATGGTCCAATCTCTGCATTAACTGAGCAAACGCAGGTCTTCATTGTTGCGCCGAACCATATGCCAGCTGAATCAATTCTCGAAGCTACGACGAAAATCCGCACAACTTCACATCGAATATTTTGGATCGGCAATGGCGGGGCTCCAAGTGGCGATGATGTTGTAATCCCCGGATCTGAGTGTGATGATGAGATTACTTCGACGTTAGTAGATGCAATGGTTCTGCAGCGCTTTGCAATGGAGTTTGCTGTGGCATCAGGCTTTGATCCAGATGCACCTGTTGGTCTGTCGAAAGTTACGCTAACGCACTAGCCAATAAGTTCGCGGTTACGCTTTATTTCGCGATCATGCTTGCAAGGGCGATCTAAATGCGATCCATAACAAGCATCACACAGCAAAACTAGCTGGTGGCACTCGGCCTTTTGGCAGTTTCTAAACTCTTTGGTTGGGCCGTCGCAGTGAGCACACTGCCCGATTAATTTAGTGTGATCGCTGAAATCTATAGTTAAGCGATCATCAAATGTATAGAGGGAGCCCTCCCACAGGCCGTCATCGCCAAAGGCGTTGCCATAGCGAACGATGCCGCCTTTAACTTGATAGACCTCTTTGAAGCCGCGATTTTTCATTACTACCGAGAGAATCTCGCAGCGAATGCCGCCGGTGCAGTAAGTCACGATTGGCTTATCTTTCATATGGTCATACTTGCCACTTTCAATCTCTTTAACAAAATCATGTGAGGTAGTGACATCGGGAACTATCGCATTCTTGAACTTACCAATTTTAGCTTCAAATGCATTGCGACCATCGAAGAAGAAGACATCATCACCGCGCTCTTCAACTAGTTTATTGACCTCCTCTGGGCGAAGGTGGACTCCGCCTCCGATGACGCCATTTTCATCTACTTGAATCTCACCGGGATTACCAAATGCTACTAACTCATCTTTTACTTTAATTTTTAACTTTGGGAAATCATTGCCAGTGCCTTCAGACCATTTGAAATCTATCTTTTTAAAGCCTGGGTATTGGCGAGTGTTTTTGATGTACTTTTTGACATCATCCATATTGCCACCCAAGGTGCCATTAATTCCATGGGGAGAGATGAGAATGCGCCCTTTTATATTGAGAGATTCACATAAAGTTTTCTGCCAAAGTTTTACTGCCTGCGGATCCGAAATCGGAGCGAAGCCGTAGTAAAGGATTACCTTATTGAAATTCATTGTGTTTGCCTAAGCAATTGCCTTAGATATCGCAGCGGTGTGCAGAGGTGAAGATCCGCAGCACGAGCCAACAATATTGACGCCCATTTCCTTCATCTTCGCCGCATACTTCGCCATCTCCTCTGGCGTTCCA
>JBILUX010000171.1:0-2824 GCA_044370765.1 Candidatus Planktophila sp.
TTGTAAATTAACTTTAGTTGGCTAACGATTTCGTGAAGAAAGCGAATAATAGTTCACGGAAAGTTAGGTAAGTGAGAGGTATAAAGCCGTTCCAAAAAGAACGCAACAAGTTCAGAAGTGCTTAGAGATTAACGGTGAACCATAAAAGAGCACCGACGCAAAGGGCAACGAGACAGATGATAAATCCATAAATAAAACGCATTCTCGTAGTTGATGTGAACTCACCCATCAAGCGTCGATCTTTTGATATGCCATACATAAAGAAAAGCAGAGGGAGTAGCAATACAGCATTAAGAATTTGAGTCAGAACTAAAACGCGTATCAACGGAATCCCAGGCAAGAGAATTAGTCCGGATGCGAAGAAAGTCATTATGCCAAAAGTTGCATAGAAGAGAGGGGCCTCCTTCGGTCCATCATCTAATGCCGCAGGCTGTCCGGTTAAATCACCAACGGAGTAAGCCGTAGATAACGGCAAGATCGATGCAGCTAAAAGCGCTGCACCTACCAAACCAACGGCAAATAATACTTTCGCCATAGAGCCAGCAAGGGGCTCGAGTGCTCGGGCAGCCTGCGCTGCATCGGTGATTTCAAAGAGCCCCTCTTTATTTAGGGTTGCCGCGCATGTGATCACGACAAAGAAACCGATGATTCCTGTTAATAGAGATCCAGTCCAGACATCGATGCGCAAAAGTTTTAAATCATCACGAGTTAAACGCTTATCCACTGCATAAGATTGAATAAATGCAAGACCCCAAGGTGCCAGAGTCGTACCTAAAGTTGCCGTTGCAATGTAGATCGCATCATGAGTCAGTGGCATTGTCGGGACAACGGATCCATGCAGGGCCTTACCCCAATCGGGATGGGCGACAAATCCCGCGACGATATAGGAAATGAAAACGGCGGCGAGGGCGAAGAAGACCTTTTCTACACGCGCGAAAGAGCCTCGTAAAACTAAGAAGGAGACCACAAGAGCAGCGACTGGAACTGTAATAAAACGGGAGTAGCCGAAGAGCTGTCCAGCTGCGGCGATTCCTGCGAATTCGGCCGTAAGTGTTCCGAAATTAGCGATGATGAGAGCCGTTGCACTTAAAGTTCCAGAGCGCGCACCATATTTTTGGCGTATTAAGCCAATCAAACCTTGACGCGTCACAACACCAATTCGTGCGCCGAGGTCTTGGAAAATAATGAGCGCGGCAGTTGAAATAACGAGCACCCATAGCATTTGATACCCGAACTTGGCTCCAAGTTGAGAGTATGTAGTAATACCCGCAGGATCATCATCGGATAGTCCTGCGATGACGCCGGGACCCATTACGGATAAGAGGGCTGCGATACGTATTTTGCGAGTTGTAATCATGAAAGAGCACCGGTGCCCTTTGAGAGTCCGTGTTGACCCTCGGGGCGCAGTGCATCCACTAAATCATCGGCCATGATGCGTCCAACTGGCCTTCCCTTTGCATCAATAACGACGATCGAGGCGCCACGGTTATTAGAAAACTCCTCAATTACTTCGTTGAGGTGAGAGTCGATTTGCACAGATGTTGGATAGGGAGGACCCATCAACGAACGCAGTTGAGTATTTGGCTTCGCTGCGACGAGTTCGATAATTTGAATATGATCGATTAGCTTGCCTTTGGCGTCGACGATGACGACACCATCTGAAATATCACGATCTCGGCTCTCAACTAATCGGGCAAGGGCTTGGCCAACGCTCTCGTTTTCGTTGGCAATGACCATGTGCGTTGTCATGATTCCACCGGCCATGGTTTCATCAAATGAGATTAAATGGCGCAGCTGTTTAGCCAACTTTAGATCCATGGCAGTTAAAATATCTTCGCGGTGCTCATCATCTAAATCACGCAAGACTTCGGCAGATTCATCTGGCTCCATGCGGCTCAATAGCTCTGCCGCTCGCAATACTGGAAGTCCGCGCAAAAGTCCTTGAAGATCTTCATCTTCCATCTCTTCAAGGGCATCGGCTGCGAGCTCTGGATCTAGCATTTCAATTAACGCACTTTGTTCGCGGCCAGCCAAATCTTCAATCAAGTCGGCTAAGTCGGCTGGACGAAGTTGTGACAGCGCCGTCTTTGAACCTGAGGTTTTCACAACTCCAGAGGTGTCGGCAAGGGATGCGAAGGTCGACCAATCGAGAACGCGTTGAGGTGTTGCCTTACGGCCAATTGCACCGGGGAATATTCGTCGCAAGAATGTCACGAACGAGATATCTACTCCGACGACACGAATCTCTTTATCTAGGGGAGCCAAGTAGAGATCGGAGCACCGCACGACTCGCAGCCCATTCACATCTACGATTTGATGATCGAGAACGTCGCCATCTAGCAAAGAGGCACCTGGAACACGTTTGTAATCAGTCAAACTAATGGTCGTGGATGAGAGTTGAATCTCATGGCGACTCAATTTTGCAACTCGCGCGCCGTCGATAAAGGATTTTCGCAAACCAACTTTGACGATTAATCCAGAGACTGGAGGGTATGCATCGCTGCCATGGCTTATAACGACATCGACTAAGCGACCAATCTCGCGACCCTCTTCATTTCTAACTGGACAGCCGATGAGACCAGCCAATGAGACCAAAGAGCCACGAATACTTTTACGGGCCAAGACTAAATCGCGCCTACCTATCGCGCGTTCAACCGTATTAGCCACACGGGCAATCGGTTTTTTAGCTGGCTTTTCCATGGTCGAATCTTACGGGCAAGCCCTTGGTTGAAGAGGCAGATGTACTTTTCAATCTAAGTGGACCGTACTGGGATCGAACCAGTGACCCCCACAATGTCAATGTGGTGCTCTACCGCTGAGCCAA
>JBILUX010000036.1:0-10632 GCA_044370765.1 Candidatus Planktophila sp.
GCGTCAACACCGTTGAGAAGGCTTTAAATGCCGTTGAAGGTGTCAGTGCAACAATAAATTTTGCAACTGAAACTGCTCATATCTTGGCACCGGCCGATATGGATATTAAGAATCTAATGAAAGTCGTAGAAAAAGCGGGCTATAAAGCTGCCCTGCTGGCAGATGGACAATCTGTAACACTACATAGTAAGAAATCAGCACGTGCACTTTTCTTTGCATTCATCTTTGCAGTTCCTGCCGTTGCAATTTCAATGGTTATGAGCTGGCATCACCAGATTGATATGCGGGTCCATGACTCTCTCGATTACTTTGGCCTACCGCATCCTTTGTACTCGGCAACCGCCTGGGTGGTAATTGGATTGAGCACACCGGTAGTCCTGTTTGTTGCATGGCCGATTCACCGTGCAGCCCTTCGTAATCTAAAACACCCAACGATGGATAACTTAATCTCACTTGGTTCCATCGCCGCTTTCACATGGTCGATTTATGCAAATTCAACCGGTGAGGGCGATGTCTATACAGAGGTCGCCGCCGGAGTAATCTTTTTTGTAATCCTTGGTCGCTATTTGGAAACCCGTGCGAAATCACGTGCAGGCGCGGCCCTTTCCTCACTTCTGGCGCTGGGAAGCAAAGAGGTAACGATAGTTCGCGGAGGATTCCCACTTATTGTTCCTATCGATCAACTCGATATCGGCGACGAGTTTGAAGTTCTACCTGGTGCACGTATCGCAACTGATGGCATCGTGATCAAGGGCGAAAGCGCCGTCGATAACTCCATGCTTACAGGCGAATCAAAGCCCGTTGATGTGCGACCAGGCTCGCTAGTTATTGGCGCCTCCGTTAATCACAATGGGCGCTTAATTGTTCGCGCAACAAGAATTGGCAGCGATACAGAGTTAGCTCGTATTACTGCAATGGTTATTAGCGCACAGGGTACAAAAGCACCGATTCAACGCTTAGCCGATCGAATAAGCGCGGTCTTCGTTCCCATTGTTACGCTCATGGCAATTGGAACATTTCTGGGCTGGTACTACACAGACCACTCTTTAACACGTTCAATCTCTGTTGCAATCACGGTATTAGTAATCGCTTGTCCATGTGCACTTGGCTTAGCGACGCCAGTAGCATTGTTAGTTGCATCTGGACGTGGGGCGGCGCGCGGAATAGTTTTACGTGAACCCCGTGTATTAGAAGTTGCCCGTAACGTCGATACAGTCGTGTTCGATAAGACTGGCACTCTCACTCAAGGTGTAATGAATGTTGTTGAGGCAACGGTTTCAACCACTGCGGGAGCCATTCTTGGCAGTTCATTCACACCGCTCATGAGCGAAACGATAATTCTTTCATCTGCTCTTGCTATTGAATCTCAGAACTCACACCCAGTTGCTCTGGCAATTTCGCGCCACGCACTTGGAAAAGGTGCAAGAACCTACGACGTCAGTGAGTTTGCAGTTACTCCAGGATCAGGAGCGGCAGGTCGCGTAAATCTTGGCGCTCATTCGCCAGTTGTTTTGATCGGCTCACCTGCTGCAGTGGCGCATAGTTGTACTGATTTTCACGCCGAATTAAAATTAGCGATTGCACATGGCCAGGCGGCCGGACTTACAGTCTCAGTTCTTGCTTGGGATGGCGTTGCTCTAGCCGTATTTTCAGTAGGCGATGAGTTAAAAGAAGATGCAGGCTCAACAGTTACAGCTCTGCGCGCAATGGGGATTACGCCGTGGCTAGTTACTGGAGATAGCGCTGAAGTAGCAGCATCCGTTGCAACAGTTGTTGGAATAGATAGCGCACATGTCGTCTCTGCCGCACTTCCAGAAACGAAATTACAGATAGTCGAGCAGCTTAAAGCAGAGGGTCACTGCGTTTTGATGATCGGCGATGGCATCAATGATGCAGCAGCCCTTACCGCCGCAGATCTCTCTATGGCGATGGGTACCGGCACCGATACTGCAATTTCAAGTGCCGATATAACTCTCATGAATTCAGGCCTGGGTAGTGTTATTGGCGCACTCAAGCTAGCTAAGAAAACCTTAAGAATTATTCACCTAAATATGGGTTGGGCTCTGATCTATAACGTCATTGGATTGCCAATCGCCGCTCTCGGCTTGCTACGGCCAATATATGCCGCCGCAGCGATGGCTCTGTCATCTCTGTTTGTCGTCACAAATTCGCTGCGCATAAAGTAAAAAACGCGCATTCCCTGCCCGGACAGTAAAAAACGCGCGAATTGTTCTGCAAATGAGAAATCTCGCACGGGGTGTTGCGAAGAAATTTTAAAAAAACACAAATTTCGTAGCAATCCACGTGCGAGATTTTCGATCTCTTTGTTCTAGTAGCGGGGGCAGGATTTGAACCTACGACCTCTGGGTTATGAGCCCAGCGAGCTACCGAGCTGCTCCACCCCGCGTCGGTATTGGCAATCTTATGGGCTCAATAGATAAAGACCAAATCCATGAATGAATACCCATGAATTTGGCCTTTATCTGGCAATATCTTGCGGAGATTTATTTAGATCTGCTGCAATTTATTTCTTTACTTGTGCAGCAATTGCAGATGCAATAGCTGATTTCAATCGATCTTGTGCACGGCCATATGCGGCGAAGTCACCATTTGCAAGGGCCGCTTGTCCATCGGCTAGTGCCTGCTTGGCACTAGCTAATGCGCTAGCTAGCGAGTTATTAGTAGTTCCAGTAGTTGTGGTGGTTCCCGATGCCGGCGTTGTTCCGGAGTTTCCACCAAATACTTGATCGAGGGCACCCTTTAATGTGTCGTCATATCCGATTTGATCTCCGAATGAAACGAGAACTTTTTGGAGCAATGGATAGGCCGCTGAGTTTGCTGTAGCGCGAACGTATACGGGTTGTACGTAAAGTAATCCTCCACCAACTGGAAGTGTGAGCAGGTTACCTAGAACCACGTCAGAGCCTCCGCGACGCAGTAGCGAGAGAGAGTTAGCAACTTCAGGCTTAGCCTCAAAGTTAGATGCAACTTGTGAAGGACCTGCGATGTTAGTGCTTCGTGGAAGTTGCAGAACTTTAATCTTGCCGTAGTTAGGGCCTGCATCTGAGTTCACAACTGCAAATGCAGATAAGTTCTCACGTCCACCTCGTGGAACAAAAGGTGTTGTAAGTGCAAACTCTGGCTTTTTATCCCCTGGCATTTGGAGAGTTAAGTAGTAAGGAGGCTGCGCCCCTGCGTTAGCTCCGAAAGTCGAAGGGTCACGTGGCACGCGCCAGAAATCTTGGCCGCCGTAAAAGGCTGCAGCTGTTTGTACGTGGTAAGAAGAGAGGATTTCACGTTGAACGCGGAACATATCTTCTGGATAGCGAATATGCGACATGAGATCCTTGGAGATCTTAGATTTCGAAGTTACAGTGCCAGGGAAGGCTTTGCTCCACGTGGCTAAGACAGGGTCTTTTTCATCCCATTGATACAAAACTACCGTTCCGTCATATGCATCAACTGTTGCCTTAACGGAGTTACGGATGTAGTTAACGCTCTGATTTCTTTGTGCGGTAACGGCGCTTGAGTTTGCAGTTAATGCATCATTTGTAGCAGATGAAAGCGAGATCTGCTTTGAATATGGATAGCCAGCACTTGTTGTGTAGCCATCAATTATCCATAGAACTTTGCCACCAATTATCGCTGGATATGGGTCTCCATCGAGAGTTAACCATGGCGCAACTTTTGCAACTCTCTCACGAGGATTACGCTCAAACAGGATCTTTGAATCCTTATTGATAAGCGATGACAGTAAGAGTTTTTGCTCTTGGTACTTAAGTGCAAAGACCAACTTATTGATTAGCGACCCAACTGGAACGCCACCGGTACCTGTATAGGTATAGTTTTTTTGACCATTAGCAGATGCATCATCTGGATAATCAAACTCAACTGGGGAATCGGTTTTTACTCCGCCAATGATTGAATAATCAGGAACATTTTCACCGAAATAAATACGAGGTTCAAAATCTCCTAGACCCTTAGTTGGTGGCAGATCGCCAACTGCAAAAGAGGGCTTGCCATCGGCATCACGTGCATTTGCGTAAGCTGCAACAAATCCAAATCCGTGAGTATAGACAAGGTGATCATTGATCCAATTTCGAGATGGGTTGCCAGCCACATTTAACTCGCGGACGGCAACAACAACATCGCGCTTTACCCCATCAATTGTGTATCGATCAAAGTCGAGAGATTCAGGGAAGGCGTAGTAAGGCTTTATCTGTTGAAGCTGGCGGAAAGTTGCAGAGAGGACATTTGGGTCCATTAAGCGAATATTTGCAATCGTTGCTGCATCATCTGCTAGTTGCCCAGCGGAGGCAGTAAGAGTTGCTTGATAATCATTGACTTCAACATTATCTAGTCCATAGGCAGAACGAGTTGCATCGATATTGCGCTGGATGAACGGTGCCTCTTTTGATGACTCACTTGGCTTAACCTGGAACTGCTGAATTGCGCCTGGGTAGATGCCGGCGATCAAAACCGAGGAGATAACAAGGAGTGCTGTTCCCGCGGCGGGAAGTACCCATGATCGGCGCACAATATTTGCAAAAAATAGAAGCGCACAGACAACTGCAATTGCAGCCAATATTGCCTTCGCGGGCAGAACGGCATTTACATCTGTATAGGTAAGGCCTGTTATTAATTTGCTCTCTTTAAGCGCAAGGGCGTAGCGGTCAAACCAGTAAGCGACGGCCTTTAATAAGACAACTCCACCAAGTAATACAGAGAGTTGTACGCGTGCTGCAACGGTAGTTCGATCCTCTTGTACTTGAAGTCGAATTCCGCCATACAGGTAATGAACAACCGCAGATGCGATAATGGAAAGAACTAAAGTAGAGATTCCCCAGGCGATAAGAGTCTGCCAAAAGGGTAGGCGAAACGCGAAGAAAGATATATCCATATTGAACTGGGCATCTTTGACTCCGAAGGGAGTGGAGTTTTTAAATAGCAGCCATGTCGACCATAACATTGAACCCGATGTTCCGGCGAAATAGAAGAGTACAACGCTTAAGCCAAGAACAACCCACCGCTTTATTGGTTCGATTTGTGCACGATAGCGTTCAAGATTATCTGCCTCAATACTCATTGGAACGTACAAGGGGCGACGCTTATAAGCGAGGATGATATTCAGAATAATAATCGATGCTGTTATTAGCCCAGCTATTACGAAAAGTACGACTTTAGTAACAAGGACCGTTGACCAGACCGAGGTGAAGTTTACGGATTTAAACCAGAGCCAATCGGCGTAGAAGCCACTCATTGAGACAAGTGCAATACCAATGACAACCAGAATTGCGATTGTAATTGTCAGGGGACTGCGACGGCGATTGAAGTTGAACTGGGGGGCGGCATTAGTCATGGGATAACGCTAGCGCACCGCAGGCAGGCTCACTTCTCGAGCTTGTGAGCCGATCCACTCAATCCCCGCACTCACCTGCGCTGGTAAAAACGTGAGGAGACTGTGAAAAACCTGCCCTAGCCCCGAACTGCGAGCGCCTGAATGGCATCGGAAAGAGTTGCCACGATTATTACCTTCAACCCTTTGGGCGGCCTAGTAATCTCACTTTGATTTCCAACGGGGGCTAAAAATATCTCCGCTCCGGCTTTATGTGCTGCAATTATCTTCTCGTTTATCCCACCGATTGCTCCCACTGTTCCATCGATGGTGATTGTGCCAGTGCCGCCAATATGGCGGCTCTTTAAAATATCCTCGGGCGTGAGTAGTTCGATGACTCCTATGGCAAAGATCATTCCACCGCTTGGGCCACCCGTTTGTTTCACATCGAAGGCGATATTTTTTTCGATGAGTTTATTCTCAGTGACGCCAAAATCTGGGTTTGCCTCTAGAAAAGAGAAGGCCGCCCCGATCGCCTCACTTTGCGAACTTGTCATATCAACTTCGGCGGCTTTTTCCTCAGATTCATTTGTCGCTCCGGGTGGATAAATTGCGGCGCGTGGATAGACGACCTCATCACTTCTTAGCCATGAATAGAGAATCTCAGGTCCGATAATCCAATTGTTGGGATTGGTCACTCGGACCGACATTAAATCTAGACGCCCTGTAGCTGGATAGGATTTTTGATTTTCAACAGAGAGGATTGTCTTAAATATATTTTGAGCACTTCCTGGCATCACAATTGCAAAGGGAAGCGGTGCAACTAAGGATAAAGTGAAGAAGACACTTAGGAGTGCGATAACAAAACGGGGAAGCGGTGAGAAGCGCACGGTATGGAAGTGAACTCTTAAGAAAACTCTGGATCAGGCTTTGATGCAGTTGAATCGGCATCACGAGCGGGTGTGCTGGTTCCAGTTAATGGTCGATTAGAGCTATCTATATCGCGAGCCTGTGAAGTGCGTAGCGAGTCTTGAAAGCGCTGAAATTGACCGACTGAGCGCTGTGTCTCCTGTTGAAACTTCTCTTGAAACTTTGAGATCCAGAGAACGTATCCGAGCCCTCCGATTAAGCCCAGAGCTGGAACGACCCACCAGATTAAGGCTGTAGCTGCGCTCGACATATGCCGAGCCTACCGTGACTGCGTCGACCTTGCTGCCGTGAGATTGCCCGCCCTCACTTGTGAGTTTGCGGTGATTTCCTCCACACAAATTCATCGGATCGGTGGGAAGAAATCCAATGGATATCTGGTTACATGGCTGAGAGGATTAACACATGACGCCATTTGGTTTTACGCCCGATAGCTCCGATGATGCCGAGAAAAATAACGGCGACGGTTCGGTGGATTTTGCTGCCATGATGCAACAGATGCAGCAACAGATTCAAGAACAGTTTTCAAAGCTTGGAATGAGTGGGCCAGGTTTTGCGCCAACTTCGGAGGCGCTTCCAAAGAATGTAGTTCGCGATAATGCGAAAAAATTCGTGACAGCGAAAGGTTCGGCCCCTATCGGCGCTAATGATGTATCGAAAGTAACAGAGGCTTTTTCGATTGCTGAACTATGGCTCAATGAAGCGACGTTTTTCTCGCAATCAACCGTTGCCGCTAACACCACACTCGCTCGAACAGATTGGGTCGATTCAACACTTGCCGGATGGCAGAGCACGGTCGAGCCACTTGCAATTGGATTAACAAGTGCTATTGCCGAACTTCTCAAAGACTCTGCAGGTGAAGGTGAAGAGGGTTCAGCCGAAGATTCGATGCAGGTACCTGTTGGAATGATTGCCACACTTCTTCGCTCATTTATAGGCTCACTAATGGCAACTCAACTCGGGCAGTCTATTGGTGGCTTAGCTGGCACCGTCACGGGCATCCACGACGTTGGTCTGCCACTTGTTGATCCCGTCTATCCCGCACTCGTTCCTCAAAACATCGAAGAGTGGGCCCATGATTTAGATATTCCAATTGATGAAGTAAGAATCTTTCATGCACTTCGTGAGAGTGCAGGCGCCAGATTATTCTCACATAATCCGTGGTTAGTTTCATATATTCGAAGTGCTGTTTCAGATTATGCGCGCGGAATTCATATCGATATCGATGCAATCCAACGTCAAGCACAAGAGTTATTTGAGGCATCTGCTTCAAACTCTGGCGAGTTTGATCCAACAAACCCCGAGAGTTTTTCAATGGCACTTAACGAAGGAGTCTTCACGCCTGAAGAGACTCCAGCCCAACGCGCAGCATTGGTCAAACTTGAAACCGTGCTTGCACTTGTAGATGGATGGAGTGAATGTGTTGTAACTCTTGCCGCAGGTGATCGTTTGCCAAACATCTCTGCCCTTGAAGAGACGCTGCGTCGTCGCCGAGCAACATCTGCTCCAACTCAGCAGCTCTTTTCAAATCTCTTTGGACTCCAAGTTTCTCCCCGTCTTGCTCGTGAGGCGGCAGCTTTTTGGAGAGCGGTCGGTGAACTTCGTGATCTTCAATCTCGTGATCAGATATGGAGTGGGATTTTGCCAACGGCGGAGGATCTCTTAACTCCCGAAAGTTATCTATCTAGTATTGAAATACCCGACGATTTATCGTCACTTTAATTTCCATCCTCAACCCGTTTTAAGAAAAGTTACCCAATGGCTTTTAGTGTGGATGCGAAATGGGTAACCCCCCAAAAATGAAAAGCGAACTCCCCGGGCGCTCATTCTGTATCAGCCTTCCCCTTGCTGATAAAGAACGGTTATCCGAGGAGTTCGTAGTTGTAACGTAAATGGAAACGGCCGCAGAATCAACTGAGCAGCGCATTGACAAATGAGTTTTTTATCGTGTAGTGGATTTTTTTTACTGCTCGATTTAGGTCACATAATTTAAATCCCTCAACACATGGTTGAGCTTTGAGGAGATTTACTGCCTCGGATATATCGTGCATCAATGGACATCAATACTTTCTCCAATGAACTCACCCCAGATAGGGGTGGGGACTTGGATAGGGATGCCACTCTGCCTGGGATCAATGAGGGTGAGATCGTTGTTATCCGCTCAACTCGCCGTAGGAAAAACATCTCGGCCTACAGGGCCGGTGGGCGCATAGTCGTTTCAATCCCAGCCAGAATGAGTAAGGCCGATGAACGGGCGATGGTTCCAGAGATGGTGGCCAAAATTCGCGCCCAGGAGGCGGCGGCCACGATGAGTCAGAGCGAACTTGCCACCAGAATCGATGAGCTTCTGGGCGAACTCGCCCCTGAGATCACTACCCGCCCGGCAGATGTCAGTTGGCGGGCGATGCGCGAGCGCTGGGGCTCCTGCACGAGCGTGGATCGCACAATTCGAATCTCCGATCGCCTCAAAGGGGCGCCTGAACACGCCCTAGATTTCGTCCTCTTCCACGAGGCTATCCATTTAGAGATTAGCGACCATGGCGAGGGCTTTAAGGCGATTCTGGCTAGATTCCCACACTTCGATGTTGCCAGCGCCTATTTGGATGGCTATGAGGCCGCTGAAACAGCGCTCGCGCTGCCTGAAGAGCTGAAAAAACTACTTAATAAATAAGCGTGGATTGGTCCAAATCACCATGTGCGGGGGTATCGTCATGCTTAACAACGCCTGCCCCATACGGGGAGCATCCCTACGGGATTGCAAGCGTGGAGTGGAGGAAGAGAATGGCGGAGACATATAAAGGAACTGCTTACTGTGTGAAGTGCAAAGAAAAGCATGACTTCGAAGGAACCATTAGCGTCAGCGACTCCGGTCGACGAACAGCTAAAGGTGTCTGTCCAGTCTGCGGCACCAAGATCAGCACTTTCCTTAAAAAAGCCTAGTAATTAAATTTCGCTCGCCTCGAAGGATAACTTCTTAGCCGCGAGCGTCTAGCAGTAGTGAAAGGCCCTGACCCAATTCTGGGTTGGGGCTTTTCTCTTGCTGAAATACCTGATTACCTAACTCCTTGAATACTTGACTATCGAATTACCCGTGGATGGCCACCACTCTGTAACTCTAAGTAATCGAATTGGGGTATATCCCACAGTTTTGTATCTCATAGATTCACTGCACATTCAACGCGCGCACTCTTAGCCTCATGACTACACACTGTGAAGAAATCGAAAGCACAACCACCGACTCAACCACCCAATCAGCCTTCCACGGCTCTTATCCCCGACTCAAAAATGGCGTCTACATCAGTCGAGTAACAGTCAGCGAAGAGCCATCAATTCATATCGCCACGGCTACTCACGCAATCGAGATTTTCCATGGCGGCGCTCGCTCAATAATTGCACAACTCAATGGATCTCAAACACCGCAAGAGATCTCTCAGATTTTATCGGCACCAATTGAGGTAATAGATCAAGTACTGACTCAACTCATCGATGCAAACTTTATCGATACCGTTCGAAATAAAATTACGCTGCATAATCGTTTCCAATCAACGATTGCATCGCGTGCGGCACATACTAAAGATCAAAGCCTCGATGCCGCTTTTAGTCAGCTACAGAAAAGACTGGCACCTGAACTTAGCCAAGCGACATGGTTAAGTGGAGTTAAAGATGGCGGTGTTGAGATGCTGTCAACGCGGCAAAGCTATGGTGTTGAAATATTTGGAAGCTCCCGAACGGCAACACTTCTCTGCTCAATCCTCTTGGCAAGTGGGGTAACCAATACTCGTCTGGCGCTGACATCTACACAGCAGCACCCAACTATTAGCGATAGCGATTTAGGTACAGGGGCATTACGCATCAGTGACATTGGATTGAACTTTCGGGGGCGCTTAGAAGAGCTCTCGCGTGAATGGTCGCTTTTTCCCGTTGCATCCCACGTCGGATCCATCAATAAACCCACTCCAGAATCGCTTCCAGAGCGCATGCTGCGAATAGTTGTCGGTAGTTATGATCCCGAGCTGATTGAGCACTTTACGCGCGATGGACATGACCACTTAGTCGTTGGAAAAATCGCCGGTGGCGTTGCACTCTGTGGTCCATTGGTTCAGCCCGGCGTTACTCCCTGTCTGCAATGTCTCTCACTGGCAGCCGAAGATAGGTTCGGAAGATTTCATAGTCAACTAACTGCATCCCATGGGACGAGTGAAGAGCTTCCTATTGCAATCGCTCATCAACTGGCTGCAATCGCTGCACATGCAGCGCTGCGCTTCATCGATACGGGCGAGTGTGCGCTTAAAGGGGCACAGATTCAATTGAACTATCTCGAACCATTCACACCAAACCTGACTCATTTTTCGCGCCATCCACAATGTCGG
>JBILUX010000172.1:0-2817 GCA_044370765.1 Candidatus Planktophila sp.
ACTCCGTGTTTGGCGCGATCGAGAGATGTGCGACGCCACCGGATAGCCCGCGAATGCGCTCAATGATTACATCGTCACTACTTGCAAGAGGTTCAAGGTTCTCTCGAGTGAAAGTAACTCCTTGCGGAAGTGCGCCTTTGGTAACCAATGAAGAACGCTCGCCAATGACGGCCTGGCCATCGTGCAAACCACGCAAGCGTTTGAGCGGCGTGAAACGCCAAGCCTCTTCTCGCCCAGTCGGTGTTAAATAGTTAGTTGTTAAAAGAGACATTAACCAACGGCGCCTTCCATTTGAAGTTCAATAAGGCGATTGAGCTCTAGGGCGTACTCCATTGGAAGTTCGCGCGCAATTGGTTCGATAAAGCCACGGACGATCATGGCCATAGCTTCATCCTCAGTTAATCCCCGTGACATAAGGTAGAAAAGTTGATCATCGCTAATTTTAGAAACTGTCGCTTCGTGACCCATTGATACATCATCTTCACGAATATCAACATAGGGATAGGTATCAGATCGAGAAATTGTGTCGACAAGAAGTGCGTCGCACTTCACCGTGCTCTTTGAGTGATGCGCGCCCTCTTGAACTTGAACAAGTCCACGATATGAAGTGCGGCCGCCATTTCGGGCAACTGATTTAGAGATTACTGACGACGAGGTATATGGGGCGGCGTGAACCATCTTCGCACCTGAGTCTTGATGTTGACCCTCTCCCGCAAAAGCAAGAGACAGCGTTTCACCCTTTGCATGTGGGCCCATCAAAAAGATCGCCGGGTATTTCATTGTCACTTTCGAGCCGATGTTTCCATCTACCCACTCCATGGTTGCACCTTCTGCACAGGTTGCGCGCTTGGTAACCAAGTTATAAACATTGTTAGACCAATTTTGAATCGTTGTGTAACGCACACGCGCACCCTTTTTAACAATGATTTCAACGACTGCAGAGTGAAGTGAATCCGACTTATAGATCGGAGCAGTACAGCCTTCTACGTAGTGAATGTAGGAATCCTCATCAGCGATAATAAGTGTTCGCTCGAACTGCCCCATATTTTCGGTATTGATTCGGAAGTATGCCTGCAATGGAATCTCCACATGTACGCCCTTGGGTACGTAAATGAACGAACCACCCGACCATACAGATGTGTTGAGAGCTGCAAATTTATTATCGCCTACGGGAATTACCGTTGCGAAATACTCTTTAAATAACTCTGGGTGCTCTTTGAGCGCGGTATCGGTATCGAGAAATATGACGCCTTGTGCCGCTAAATCTTCGCGAATTGAGTGATAGACAACCTCTGACTCATACTGTGCGGCAACACCAGAAACTAAACGCTGCTTCTCGGCCTCAGGGATACCAAGACGATCGTATGTATTTTTAATTTCTTCTGGAAGATCATCCCAAGTGGCCGCCTGCTTTTCAGTGGAGCGCACGAAGTACTTGATTGTGTCAAAGAAAATACCGGATAGATCTGAACCCCACGTTGGCATAGGTTTCTTTTCAAAGAGAGCTAGACCCTTTAAGCGTAAGTCGAGCATCCACTGTGGCTCGGACTTCTTCGCTGAGATGTCTCGAACGACATCTTCATTGATTCCACGACGTGCATTAGTACCGACTTCACTCTTATCCGACCAGCCGTATTCGTAATTTCCGAGGCCTTCGAGTTCTGGATGCGCGATTGTCATGCACGTACCTTTCCATTGTTGGAGTTAGTTTGTGGTGTTGGAATAAAAGTTGTACATACGCCATCTCCATGAGCGATTGTCGCAAGACGTTGAACATGTGTTCCAAGTAAACGTGAAAGCGCCTCAGTTTCAGCCTCGCATAACTGCGGGAACTCAGAGGCCACATGTGCAATTGGACAGTGATGCTGGCATAACTCCTCACCGAGTGGACGGGATTGAATACTGGCGGCATAGCCTTGCTCTGTTAAAAATTCGGCCAATGCAACACTCTTTTTAGCTTTCTTAGAAATTGCAATCGTTGCTTGGCGTTCGATATCTTCGGCGCGATTATTTGCAAAGGCATTTACGAGATGATCACCCAACTGAGCCGACATGAATTTAAGTGCCGAGACAGCTAAATCATCGTAAGAGTGTTCAAATTTCTGACGCCCTGAGTCGGACATAAGAAATACTTTTGAAGGCCTGCCTCTTCCTCTAGCAAGAGCGGCATGCGGTTCGCGGGCTTCAAGTACTCCATCGGCGACAAGTAAATCTAAATGTCGACGGATACCGGCCGGCGTCAGCCCCAAACGGGAGGCAAGGGTGGCCGCACTCGATGGACCATTTTCAAGGATTGAGCGGGCCACGAGCTCACGGGTGCGCGGATCCTCACTCTTCATAAGCTTTGTCTGCCCGTCGATTTTCACAACAGTATTGTGTCGTAATTCGACACAATTGGCCACTTCAACGCCAAGGCCACGCTGGGCAATAGGGTATGGCCATGAGTAAATCACGCGATCTAGCTAAGCGGATTCTCTCCCCGGCAACTGCCATCCTCCTCTTTCTCCAGGCCGCCCTTGTCGTTACAGGTGGCGCGGTCCGACTGACGGGTTCGGGCCTGGGCTGTCCCACATGGCCAGAGTGCACTCCAGGCTCCTACATCCCTGTTGCGGGCCAGGTCGAGGGTCAGCTTCACGCATGGATTGAGTTTGGAAATAGATTGCTAACTTTCGTACTTGTTTTAGCGGCTCTAGTAACTCTCATCGCAGTTCTGCGAAGCGGGAGAAAGGATCTGCGCATTCTCGCCGCAGGACAGTTCTTAGGCATATTTGGGCAGGGAGTTTTGGGTGGGATTACTGTACTAACCAACTTGAACCC
>JBILUX010000173.1:0-2767 GCA_044370765.1 Candidatus Planktophila sp.
ATCTAGAAGGGGTTGGACTAAAAAGCTCGAATCGGATGAACATGGGCGCAGGTTTTTTTCGTAGTAAAGCTCACGAAACCACTATTGAAGGCTTGTGCCTTTCCATAGTTGGCTGCAACCTCTGTTGAGGACCAATAGATTCCAGATGCAAAAATACCTAGAGCATTTCTGATTTTATAAAGTTGGTTGAGCTCTTCAGTTGATGGCAGGTACCAGTCATATTTTCCGCCGCCGTTATACGCCGACGCTATATTTGCAGCGCCAGTTTCACAGTTAGCAAGCATCGCTTTTGAATTTCTTGCACCGGCACCCAATAAGCTACTTGTATCTGAGCGAACAGGAGTAGAAACCGTATTCAAGACTTTAATAAAGCTTTCGCTATTTGAACACCAAGTAGAGCGAGGATCGGCCTTTCCAGAGTTCCATGCATCCGGTGCTGCCTCTAAATAATGCCAAGCAGATTTCGTTGATGCCTCAAGAATATAAAAGACCCTTCCCCCACCAGGACCAGTATCGCCAATGGCGCACTTGCCACCCTCGGCACATGTAAATATCCCCGCTGAAGCGTTCTTAGCCGGAGACACATTTGTTACATAGGCAGCGTTGGCAGTTACCGTGCCGGTAATAATAAAGAGTGCGGCGAGGGATGCGATTGCAACCGTACGCAGGCTTGTAGAGTTAGTAGAAACTTTGAACATTAGAACTTCCTTCAATGTGGCGAGGTTTTTGATTTGTAGTATCTCACGTTTTCGTGAACTACCTAACGCAAGGGTAACCCCTCTGTCACGGTAAGCACAAAAATTATTGAGCGCAGCGCGAAATATTCTTTCGTGAGGTTTCTATTTCGTAAGGAATGTTTTTCGTGAGGAATGTTTTTCGTGAGGAATGTTTTTCGTGAGGAATGGAGATCAGAGATTGGCCAAACAATCACCTGCCAAGATTAAAAAACTTGCAGCAGAGGCAAAGCGCGCTGGCGCAGCGGCAAGGGCTGCGAAGCAAGCAGCAAAGGAATCAGCCTTTAGTAATAGTGATGTAGTAATAGATGCTTATGAGGACGTTGATGGGGCATGGCGCGAAATTGGTCTAGCCGCACCCGCCCGGCATGCCTTGGTTGACGATGGCTTGTTTCAATTGAGTGATCTCCGCAAAACCTCACTTGCAGCAATAAAGGAGCTAGATGGCATAGAGCCAAATACCATCAGAGTATTGGTTGCCGAAATGAAAAAGGCCGATCTATCCTTCAGAAAATAACTTCTGTCACTGATTCTTAACTAAGACGCTCGATCATAATCTTCATCTGCTCGATTTGAGCAGTCTGCGCACTAACTATGTTTTCACCAAAACGCTTTATTTCTGCATTGCGAGCATCTCTTATCATCGTACTCATGTGCAGTGCGCCATCATGGTGGATAGTCATACCTTTCAACCACAGTAAATCGAAGTTTGTCCCGGTTGCAGCCTTTAAATCAGCTAACTCCTGATCATCGAGCATTCCTCCCATGGAATCCCCCATTGAATGCCCCATATCTACTTCGGCATCTGCCTCACGCAACCATGATTTCATCTGGATTATTTCACTTGACTGTCCATCGCGAATGTCCGTGGCAAGAGCGATCAACTCAGCATCCTTAGAGGTTTCTAGGGCCAAATTAGAAATATCTACAGCCTGCTGATGATGCGGAATCATCATCTGGAGAAACATGATGTCTCCACCCGATAGATCCATAGAAGATCGATCTCTTTCTGACTGACTTAATTATTGCATTAAAAAGATATCCTACAAAAACTAGGCGGATTGAGATGTGCTTCACAGCACCGCCTATTTATATGGCTGCAGCAAAGCCCAACAAAATATCGTTTTTGATATCCTCAATATTTTCTAACCCTATGCTCACACGCACCATCCCAGGTGTGATGCCCGCTTCGATCTGCTCTTCAGGGTTTAACTGCGAATGGGTTGTTGATGCTGGATGAATCACGAGTGAGCGAACATCGCCAATGTTTGCTACGTGGCTAAACAACTGTAATCCCTCTACAAATTTCCGACCTGCAGTGGCCCCACCTTTGAGCTCAAAGGTAAAGACAGCTCCCGCACCTTTAGGCGCATACTTCTTAGCAACGCTATTCCATGGCGATGATGGCAAACCTGCATAACTCACATGAGCAACCTCTGGCTGTTTTTCCAACCACTCCGCCAACTCTTGAGCGTTCTGAAGGTGACGATCCATCCGTAAACTGAGGGTCTCCAAGCCATGAGCTAATAACCAGGCATTAAACGGTGAGACCGATGCACCGATGTCTCGCAGTAGTTGCAATCGCGCCTTGAAGATAAAGGCCAGGTTCGCTCCAAATGTGCCATTAACGCCTAGCGTTTGGGCATAGACCAAGTTGTTGTAGCTGGGATCGGGTTGATTAAATCCGGGAAACTTTTCAGGATTCTTTGCGAAATCAAAGTTACCCGAATCCACGATCGCTCCAACCATCGCATTGCCATGGCCTGATAAGAACTTGGTGGCAGAGTGCGTAACAATATCGGCGCCATACTCGAATGGTTTGGTGACATATGGAGTAGCAATGGTGTTATCTACAATCCAAGGAACTCCAGCTTCATGTGCGACTTTTCCGATTGCTTCAATATCTAGTACTGAGCCAAGTGGATTTGAAATTCCTTCACCGAAAAACGCTTTAGTGTTCGGACGCACGGCTTTGCGCCAGGCATCCATGTTTCCTATGTCATTTACAAAAGTTACCTCAATGCCGTACTTGG
>JBILUX010000037.1:0-10404 GCA_044370765.1 Candidatus Planktophila sp.
ATTATGGGAACTGCAATTATGACCGTTGGAATTCTGCTTATGACTCGTCTTGAAATTGATACGCCTTATTGGCAGATCTCGATCTATGCCATCTTGGTAGGCGCTGGTCTTGGTCTATCGATGCAGACCATCGTTATCGCACTGCAAAACGCCGTTGATTACAAGGATATGGGTGTTGCAACTAGCAGCAATACCTTCTTTCGCTCCCTCGGCTCGGTATTCGGCACAGCAATCTTCGGAAGTATTTTGACTAACCGTGTTGGACATTATCTGACATCAAATTTTGCAGAGCTCGCAAAGTCGGATCCTAAGGCCGTTGCCGGTTTTGATATGAGTCAGCTGGAGGGGATCTCAAACAGTACCGCTGTATTGAAAACGCTTCCTCCGGTAATTCAAAATACCGCCCTTGAAGCCTTCGTGAGCTCCTTCCAAATTGTTTTCTATGCTGCAGCTCCGATTACAGCCCTTGGCTTGATACTGGCTTTAATGCTTCGCGAAACACCTCTTCGTACAACTCAGGACTATGCAGCCGCGCGTGAAGAGGTAGCTGGAGAATCAATAGGTTAATGCAATCTCCATTTGAGGAACTGCCGCGCGAGATATCAGTTCTCGTTGCGGCATCCTTTTTTGTTGCCGTTGGTTTTGGAATTGTTTTACCGGCAATACCCGTTTTTGCCCGTACTTTTGGCGTTAATAACGCTGCAATCGGGTTAATTGTTTCAATGTTTGCAATCACACGCTTTGCTTCGGGTTTAATATCAGGAAAACTCGTGGATCTATTCGGTGAAAGAGCGGTTTTCTCAAGCGGTGTATTTATGGTTGCGCTCTTTGTTTTTCTTGCAGGTATGGCTACTTCATATCATCAACTACTTTTCTTTCGCGCAGCCGGTGGACTTGGATCATCAATGTTTTCCGTTGCCGCAGGCTCTGTCATCATGCGCTCAGTCGATGACGAACATCGAGGCCGTGCCCAATCGGTCTATAACGGCGCCTTCTTAGTTGGTGGTGTCTCAGGACCTGCAATCGGCGGATTACTTTCATTGATCTCTCTGCGCGCGCCATTCTTTGCCTACTCTGCAATGCTCATGGTTTCAGGGATCGTTGCTTATTTCTTTCTCAAGGGAGAAAAGATTGGAAAGCGAGAAAAAGATTTAGACACAAGTGCGCATACTTCAGTGCGTGAAGCCCTAGCAATGAGGCCTTACCAAATCGCTCTTGCCTTAACTTTTATTGGCAACTGGGTTATTTTCGGCATGCGTGCATCAATAATGCCGGTCTTTGTCACTGAAGAGCTCCACTCAACTACGGCAGTTGTTGGCTATGGCTTTGCCCTAAGCGCCATTTTTCAAGGAGCCCTGCTGATGCGGGGTGGACGATTATCTGATTTCAGAGGTCGCCGATTTGCATCCGTGATCGGCTCGACCGTGGCTTTAGTTGGTGTCATCTTTTTAACACTTTCAGTACATCCTTGGATGTACTTAGTCGCGATGTCCATTATCGGTATCGGTAGTGCCTATCTATCGACTACCCCATCCAGCATTGTCGGAGACATTATTCGTGGTCGAGGTGGGCAGGTAATTGGAATTTTCCAGATGGCAGGAGATGCCGGAATGATTGTCGGTCCACTCGTAATTGGCGCCCTTTCAGATATGTACTCGTATCGCACAGCTTTTGCAGTCTCTGCCCTCGTCTTTGCTATTGGCGCACTCTTAACAACCCGTATTCCGGAGACGCGCGAGAGCTACTTAACCGGGAAAGGCGAAAGGCCCCAGGTAAATAACCTGAGGCCCCTCGATTAATCTTTTCTACTTAGTCATTGCCGCGCAGAATTGATAACAGGCGTAGAACTTCTAGATACAGCCAAACGATCGTGACCATTAAACCAAAGGCTGCTCGCCAAGACTCTTGCTCTGGAAGACCAGCGTTGATTCCTTTTTGGATCTGATCAAAATCTAGAATCAAGAAGAAGCTGGCAAGAACCATTCCACCAGTTGCAAGGATTAAACCAAAGCCACCCATGTTGTAGATGCTTGCACCAAAGAATGATCCGATCATTGAGAGAAGACCTAGAACAAGATAGCCAATCAAAGCCGTCATTAAGACCTTTGTGAACTTTGGCGTAACACGAATACGTCCACTCTTATAAGCAAACAACATTCCGGTAAATGCACAGATTGTCACCAAAATTGCCTGGCTAACAATGCCCTGGTACATGTTGTTATAGAGATGACTTATCGTGCCAAGCGCTAGTCCTTCAAAGGCAGCGTAGGCAATAATCATTCCCGGCTTAACGGTTTTGCTAAAAACATTGACCATGGCTAAAGCAAAGCCACCGAAAACGCCGAGCATCATCGCTCCGCCGCCTAAGTTAAGGGTCCATGCAGCTGCGCCAACGGCGACAAGAACTGCAAATAAAATTCCAGTACGAGTGACAACATCATCAATCGTCATGCGACCAGTGCGCATCGAAGATGCGGCAGGTGCGTTATAAATATTCTCTAGCGCTGCGTCGGTCTCAGTTGTTGCTTTGGGATCAAATGCAGCGTATCCACGCTGATTAAACGCCCGTCCTAAAACAGGGTTTGAACTGCGCATAACTTTTCTCTCCTTTTGTTTAACTCCCAGAAACTCTGGCAGTGCCTTACATAACAAGTCTAGGGTTAAAAATCTTCCCAGGCGTTACCAAACTGGTGCCCCGAGTGGGGGTCGAACCCACACTGGGAGGATTTTAAGTCCTCTGCCTCTGCCATTGGGCTATCGGGGCCACGTGAAGTGGTAAATCTACACTCTTTTTCTCACTCTACTTCCCAGCGATAGAACGTGCGATTCCATCCAAGATATCGGACTCTGATGCAACAAATTCAGTAGCTCCGGTGGCTTTCATGATCTCTGATAAAACTAAAGCGCCAGCGGGTATTACATCAACGCGGCCGGGGTGCATATAGCCAAGGGCTAAACGTTCTTCGTGAGTGGAAGTTAAAAACATCTCTGCGGCTTCATGAGTCTTACCGGCACTAATGCGCGATAAGTGAATTGCGTATCGATCGTATTCAGGTAAGCCAAGGGCGGCGGCGGCAACGGTTGTGGCAGTTCCCGCGACTGCGATGAGCGTTTTTGCTTGTGTAATCGGTACAACGGCGGCGGCCTTTGCAACTGCTTCTTGAATATCTACTCGGGCCAAATCAATCGCGTGTGCATGTGCTGGATTATTTGTGAAATGTCGTTCGGTCATTCGAACGCATCCAATGTTGACGCTCTTAGCAAACTCAACATGCGTTGTGCCAAAGACAAACTCAGTTGATCCCCCACCGATATCGACAACAAGGAAGGGACCATCGGCAGGAGATAAATCTTGAATCGCACCCGTAAATGAAAGCGATGCCTCTTCTTCACCGGTAATTACTTCAGGTTCTATTCCGAGGCGCTGACGTACGCCATCGACAAATAAGTGCCGGTTAGTTGCATCGCGTGTGGCACTGGTTGCACAGAAACGAATCTTTTGAACTCCGCGCTTTGCAATCTCGAGTGCGAATTTATCGACGGCAGCTAAGGTGCGCGCAATTGCATCGGGATGGAACTCGCCAGTCTGGTCGACACCTTGGCCAAGCCGGACTATTTCCATGGTGCGAATTACTTCGCGAAAATTGTCGCCTTCGATATCGGCAATGAGCAATCTGATTGAGTTAGTTCCGCAATCAATGGCCGCTACTCGCAAGGCACGCTCTCCCACCACTTAGGTAGTTTTGCTAAGGCTTCATCTCCGAGTGGATTTACATCGGGGCCGGCGGCAAGAGAGTGTGCAACGAGTGAGTGCAGACATTTCACGCGTGTTGGCATTCCGCCGGCAGATACATCCTCTACTTCTGGAACTTCCATGCCGAGAGCTGAACGGGAGGCGATGTAATCATCATGGGCTGCGTGATAAGCACCTGCTAACTCAGGATCTGTTGCAAGACGCTCATTCATATCCCCCATGAGACCAGTTGTTTCAAGGGTAGAAATCGCTGCAGTTAAGCGAGGGCAGGTCGCGTAATAGAAAGTAGGGAAAGGTGTGCCATCGGCCAAACGTGGTGGAGTTTCAACGACTGCAGGCTTGCCGCATGGGCAGCGATATGCGATTGCATGAACATCTCTTGGTGTGCGGCCTAGCTGAACTTCGATGCAATCAAGATCGCCCTGGCTTACCTGCCTCACTTATCGCCGGATTCGCTAATAGATGCAATCAAGCGGGTGTACCAGGGTTGTCCATCTACTAATGCATTTGCAACCTTAGTTGCCGGTGTTGCATCAGATGGTGTTGCGCCCTCAGTCACGATGTATTGACGCTCTCCAGGAAGTACATAGTGAAGACGCTCGCGTGCCTGCGACTTTACATATTGAGGATCCTGCCAGAGCAGTAACTCTTTACGGGCGGCATCTAGGGCTTTGTTATCAGATACCAACTGTGCGTTGAGGGCGCTAATTTGGGCGCGCTGTGTGAAGTAATGCTTAATCGGTGGTGCAAGAGTAAGGGCTAAAAAGAAGAGGATTACAGAGAGGGCGAGTGCACGCCCCGATGTGCGTCGACGCGTGAAACTTAACTGTCGTCGACGTGCCATCGGTAACCTACTTAAGCCTTAAAGCGTGGAAAAGCTTCGCGTCCGGCATAACGTGCACCTTCAGCAAGCTCTTCTTCGATTCGTAGAAGTTGATTGTATTTTGCAACGCGCTCAGTGCGTGCTGGGGCGCCAGTTTTAATCTGTCCGCAGTTAAGGGCCACAGCTAAATCGGCGATCGTTGTATCTTCAGTCTCACCCGAACGATGACTCATCATTGTTCGGTAACTTGCATGGTGAGCCATTTCAACGGCATCAATAGTCTCTGTCAGAGTTCCGATTTGGTTGACCTTAACTAGAAGTGCGTTGGCAGTATTGCCAGCGATTCCACGTGCAAGGCGCTCAGGGTTAGTAACAAATAAATCATCACCCACGATCTGAATACGAGAGCCAAGAACCTGCGTCATCGTTGTCCAGCCAGCCCAATCCTCTTCATTGAGTGGATCTTCGATTGAAACAATTGGGTAGGAATCAACGAGGGATGTGTAATAGGCGATCATTTCATCGGAGGTCTTAAGTGCGCCTTCGAACTTGTACTTGCCATTCTCATGGAACTCGGTTGCCGCAACATCCATTGCAAGTGCGATATCGGTGCCTGGCTTAAATCCTGCAGCAGTAATTGCCTCCAGAATTAAATCGAGTGCTGCGCGATTGCTCTCAAGGTTTGGTGCAAAGCCACCTTCGTCCCCAACACTTGTTGCTAAGCCACGCTTCTTTAATACAGCCTTGAGTGCATGATAAATCTCAGCGCCCCAACGCAATGATTCGCGAAAAGTCGGTGCACCGATCGGCGCGATCATGAACTCTTGAATATCAACGTTTGTATCGGCATGGGCGCCGCCGTTGAGAATATTCATCATTGGAACTGGCAGTAGGTGAGCATTTGGCCCACCTAAGTAACGAAAGAGTGAGAGGTCGGCAGATTCTGCCGATGCCTTAGCAACTGCAAGTGATGCGCCGAGGATTGCATTAGCGCCCATGCGAGACTTGTTCTTCGTTCCATCGAGCTCAATCATCGCTGCATCGATCAAGCGCTGATCTTGTGCATCAAAGCCGATAATCTCTGGCGCGATTTCATTATTGAGAAATGCGATTGCTTTTTCAACACCCTTACCTAGATAACGTGGGCCACCATCGCGAAGTTCGGCCGCTTCAAATGCACCTGTTGATGCTCCACTTGGAACTGCAGCGCGAGCTTGCGTTCCATCTTCTAGTTCGATTTCAACTTCTACCGTTGGATTTCCACGGGAATCGAGAATTTCACGGGCTCCGAGCGCCTCAATTATTGCCATAGCGTTTCTCCTTCGTCACTTAAATCTATATTCGGGTGAGAGACCTCAACGCTGAAATCGCACGAACTTTACTGGGCTAATCCTACCGCGCCTCAGTAGCCGCTATTTGTTGGCTCAAACGCATTGCCTCCTTGCGAAGGGCCGATTCTGCATCAATGCCGTTGGAGTGTGCCCAGGCAATGACGGTTAAGAGTGCTTCTCCGACACCGCTTTCATCGGCCTCTTTATCCATATCTATCGCACTTGGGGTCACAACATCGACGCCGTATTTTGATGCGCGATATAAAAGTTTTTCAATTAATGGCAAGGCGGGCTGTGCCATCGCTATTCCATCAAGGGCTGATGTTCGCCCCTTCTCTTGCTTTTTAATCTCTTCCCAATTCTGTAACACTTCGGCCGAATCACGTACTTCGACTCCGGCAAAGACGTGCGGGTGGCGGCGGATTAACTTATCGGCAATAGACTCGGCAACATCTTGAATGGAAAATGGATCGTTAGGATCTTCTTCGGCAATTCGTGCATGAAAATAGACTTGAAGTAGTACATCACCGAGCTCTTCGCGCATATCAACACGATTACCGCTTTGTACGGCATCAACAAACTCGTACGACTCTTCTAGTAAATATTTGAGCAGCGACTCATGAGTTTGTTCGGCATCCCAAGGACAGCCCCCGGGTGAGCGGAGTTGGTCCATAACTTCAACAAGGCGCTGAAGTTGTGAACCTTCCATCGCCGTAAATTACTTAGTTGCTGGTGTGACTGCAGGACTTGCAGAATCAACTGCAACTACATCTGCAACTGTGCCATCCCATGCGCCATAGCGCGGGTTAACTGTTACACCGAGCTCTTTTGCCTTTGCGACAACGAGCTTTTGTACTTCTTCGCCAAGTGCATCTTGTGGAACTCCGCTTGATGTTAATGCCTGGCTAATCTTGTCGGAAAATGTCATCGCCTCTATATATGTATCTAAATCATTGGGTGCGATACCAGCGCTCACGAGGGCTTTAGGTAATCCTTCTGCGCCTCCAACTTGATCGATAATACTTTGGCGGCGTGTATCGATTTCAGCCTTCGAGACTGTAATTTTTAACTCTTCACCTGTGGCGCGAAGTAGGGCAGTTAATAAGTGAAAGCGAAGTTGTGAGCGGTTGAGTAACTCACCAGTTTCCAACTGCATCTGTGAAATATCTTCCCCAACGCGGGCTGCAAGGATTGCATCAATGCTTGATTGCACCGTTGCTTGGGTAATCTTTGTATCACCAAGCGTCGCCGCGGCACCAACTTGTGAGCAACCGGATAGTAATAATGCAGCTGCTACGGTCATTACGGCAAGAAACTTCTTCACTATGAACTCGCTTTCGGTGGTGGGCACAATTGGTTAAGGGCCTCAATGACCCAGGCCAGAAGAGAAGTATCCACTATGACAGGAGCATTCTCGGACGGATTCCATGTATCAGGCTTCTTTAAGGCCACTAATACCGTGCTAGCCGCTGATTTATAGAGTGAGCCTGGATACAAACGTGACAGGCGCAACGCCTTGGACTCAGGCAACGTTAAGGGCGCCAAGCGCAGGAACTTTCCTTGAACTACGACTTCCGTCAATGAAGCTGCTTTAGCCAGCGCCCGAAGGGAGGCCACACCCAATAGGGCTACAGCCTCTACTGGGAGTTCTCCAAAGCGATCTAGTAACTCGGCTCGAATCGACTCAACGTCGTCGTTATTTTTAACATCGGCTAAGCGGCGATATAAATCAAGACGTAGGCGCTCGCCGGGAACATACTCGGTGGAGAGATGGGCATTAATTGGAAGCTCGATTTTGCAATCACTAACTCTCTCCTCCGTTTCAATGATTCCCTTTTTATAATCATTTACCGCTTCGCCAACCATGCGCATATATAGATCAAAGCCCACATCGGCGATATGGCCTGATTGTTCGCCGCCTAATAGATTTCCTGCACCTCGAATCTCTAGATCTTTTAACGCCACTCGCATTCCAGAACCAAGATCGGTGTTTGCCGCGATAGTTGTTAATCGCTCATGTGCGAGCTCGGATAGCGGTTGATCGGCTGGGTAGAGAAAATATGCATACGCCCGTTCACGGCCTCGACCAACGCGACCACGTAATTGGTGAAGTTGCGATAGACCGAAGCGATCGGCTCGCTCAACGATTAAAGTATTTGCATTTTGAATATCAAGTCCGCTTTCAACGATAGTTGTACTCACTAGAACATCAAAATCACGGTTCCAAAAACCTAGGATTACATCCTCTAGAGCCCCTTCGCTCATCTGGCCATGTGCAACTCGGATACGCGCCTCAGGCACCAGCTCTTGTAAACGCGATGCCGCTTGATCGATACTTTCAACTCGGTTATGCAGATAGAAAATCTGCCCATCGCGCAAAAGCTCGCGGTGAATCGCCGCCGTAATCTGACCCTCCTCAGCAGGACCGACGTAGGTCAAAATGGGGTGGCGCTCTTCTGGTGGTGTTGTAATCGTGGACATTTCGCGTATTCCAGTAACTGCCATCTCTAGTGTTCGCGGAATAGGCGTCGCCGACATAGCCAAGACATCGACAGTAGTGCGCATTTTCTTTAAAGCCTCTTTTTGTTCAACTCCAAAACGTTGCTCTTCATCGACTATGACCAAGCCCAAATCCTTAAACACAACATCTTTAGAGAGAATTCTGTGCGTACCGATGACAACATCGACGCTCCCATTTGATAATCCTTCAATAATCTCTTTGCCCTCTTTAGTCGTATTAAAGCGCGATAGGCCAACGGTCTTTAAGGGAAAGCCTGCATAGCGTTCAGTGAAAGTCTTTGTATGTTGTTGGACTAACAGAGTTGTAGGAACAAGTACTGCTACCTGTTTGCCATCTTGGACGGCTTTAAAGGCGGCGCGAATTGCAATTTCAGTTTTGCCGTAGCCAACATCTCCACAGATGATTCGATCCATTGGGTAAGGCCGTTCCATGTCGGCCTTTACATCATTGATTGTTGCAAGCTGGTCTGGCGTTTCAATATAGGAAAAAGAGTCTTCAAGTTCACGTTGCCATGGTGTGTCAGGTGAAAATGCAAAACCCGGAGAGCTAGTACGTGCGGCATATAAACGGATTAACTCTCCTGCAATTTGTCGTACCGCTTTACGAGCGCGACCCTTTGCTTTCTGCCATTCACCGCTGCCGATTCGATGCACTGTCGGCGCTTCACCTCCGACGTATTTACTGACCTGTTCGAGTGCATCGGTCGGCACAAAGATTCGATCTCCCGGTTGTCCGCGCTTTGCCGATGCATATTCAATGACTAAGTACTCCCGGGTTACTTCGGCGACCGTGCGCTGAACCAACTCAATGTATCGTCCGATTCCATGTTGCTCATGGACAACAAAATCACCCGCGCGAAGCTCAAGGGGATCAATGGCCGCCTTTCGCTTTGATGGTAGGCGTTGATCATCTTTAACGCTTCCTTTGCTCCCAGTTAAATCCCGTTCAGTCATGAAAAAGATTTGCTCGCTCTGACTCTCAAAGCCATGTGCAATAACCGAGGTTGTTAAGTGGATACTGCCTTTCGTTGGCGTGGCACTTAGTTGCTCAACGATATGAACTGGTAAATCTGCGTTACGGAAAATGCCGGCATATCGCTCCAGCATGCCATGGCCATGAGTTGCAAAGACCACAGTGAAGTGGGCCTCAACGGCCTCGCGCAGCGCTGCGATTGTGCGTTCAATGTCACCTCGCATCGGATCGATCGCGCGATAGTCCAAAAACTCAGTATCGTCTGCAAGATCGCTTCCAAAGGGCGAGAGATCTAGCTCCGTAAAGCCACAGTTTTTGATCTCTTCTTCAAAGATATCCCATGACATATACGTTCCCGAGCCGTCATGAATTGGAGCGATTGCGCCATGGGCGGCATTTGACCATGAGGCGTTAAGAAACTCTTCATTAGTTGCCAAGAGATCCCCTGCTCGCGATCTGATTCGCTCGTAATCAATGAATACAACCCGTGTATTGCTGGGCATCCTTGCCAGAAGGGTTTGTGTCTCCTCAATCAGAAGTGGGATCAACGACTCCATTCCCTCAAAAGATATTACCTCACTTATTTTCTCTAATAGCTCGCTGGCACTTGGCAGGCTCTCCTTAAGCTCTAGAGCATGTGCACGAATTGTCGGAGTAATTAAAAACTCACGGCATGGAAAGATTTCAATACTGCCTATAACTGGAGCAAATGTTCTTTGATCAGAAACTTCAAAGTAACTAATATCCTCAACCACATCGCCGAAGAAATCTATGCGTATCGGATGTGCACTAAGCGGCAAAAATAGATCGATGATTCCACCACGCACTGCAAACTCACCACGGCGCTCTACTAAATCAGTGCGTGTATATGCAAGGGCAGCTAAATGGCGAACTAATAGATCCAGTGATTGATCTTTGCCAATCTCTAACTTCATTAAGGCGGATTTTCCAAGATCGCCAATGATGCGATGAATAGCACCGCGCACGGGAGTAACAACGATTG
>JBILUX010000038.1:0-10315 GCA_044370765.1 Candidatus Planktophila sp.
ATTCGGAGAGGTAGTTCGAGGAGCGGTTCCAACACCAACTCCGACACCAACACCAACTCCGACACCAACTCCGACACCAACACCAACTCCGACGCCTACGCCAACACCAACTCCTACGCCAACACCCACACCAACACCAACGATAGCTGGTTACACAATGGCTCAAGTGGCTGCGAATAACAGTGCTGCAAGTTGCTGGAGTGTTATTGATGACAATGTTTATAACTTAACTGCCTGGATTAATTCACACCCTGGTGGAATCGGAGCGATCTTATCTTTGTGTGGAAAGGATGGAACGAGTGCATTTAAAGCACAGCATGAAAATCAGAGTTCACCTACAGCGCGTTTGGCTTCATTCAAGTTAGGCCCACTTCTTGCGCCACTCAAAGGCCAAGCCGCATCACAGGCAGGTTTTTGGCGTGAAACCATTTTTAACTTTAGCTATGCGGGCCATGGAGTAATGGTAGGTGAGCGTTATTTGATTGGCCATGTGAATTCAGGCGAGAGTAGTCTGAGGTTATGACTAAGCGACAAGAGTTTCGAGTAATTCGCACTTATGATGGCTTTGAACTCCGTGAGTATGCGCCATGTGTGATTGCCGAAGTGAGAGTCGCTGAAGAGTATTCAACAGCTTCTAGCGCCGCCTTCGGTTCGCTTTTCAAATATATCTCGCAAGGCAATAAGGCATCGCAGAAAATTGCCATGACGGCTCCAGTTATCACCGCTCAAAGAGAGAGTAACCCCGATGCCAGTGAATGGTATGTTTCTTTTGTAATGCCGGCCGGCAGCACCTTTGCTGATATGCCAGATCCAAATGATCCGCGAGTTACATTGCGCGAATTGGGTAAAGAGATCTGTATTGCCACTTCATTTCGCGGTCGAGCAACGGAAGAGCTATCAGCCAAGAAAACGGCTCAACTGCGCAAGGCTGCAGCTGAGGAAAATATTGCTCTTTCAGATGAAACGCGAATCTGCCGCTTTGACCCACCCTTTAAACCGGGGTTGATTCAATACAACGAAATCGTGATTCCCACTTCTAGTTAAGTATTATTCGCCTTCGGCTATTCGCATCTTCGCGATGGCTTGGAGAAGTTTTGTATCGACTTCCCAGTCATTGGGTACGGCGATAGTTTTCTTATTGACTTTGTAGGCAGTTAACTTCGGACGGAAGGCATTTAACACATCGGTGCTAAAGGGAGCTAAGAGAAGGTAGTTCTTGGTAGTTGATACGCCAAAGATGTATTTCTTATCAAGGCGTAGCATGGGTTGGTTCCAGGCGATGACGAGTTCTAGCTTTGGATACTTACTTGTGATCGCTGCGAAGATAGCCTTAATAGTCTTTCGCTGCTCGGGGCTTAGGGTTTTAAAGTACTCACTCGGTGTTTCAAAGCGGCGAGATGATGTGGAGCCACGTGAGTACATAACAAGTGCGTTGGCGTGGGCTTGGGAAAATCCAAAGTTTTCTTTTAGGTGAGCAATCTGTTCTGGGTATTTCTTGCCCTCAAGGCTTGCCATGGTTTTAAACCAGTAGGCCATCTTTTCGCCGTATCGTTTTTCGATAGCGGGGAAGTGGGCTTCGCGGGATGGGTCTTTAGGCGGCACGGGAAAAGGATAAGGGGTGTGATGCTCTATTGAGCAGTACTTAGCGGCGGTCGAGATCCATGACTTTGGACCATGCTTTGATGAAATCGGCGACAAATTTCTTATCGGCATCATCACTTGCATAGACCTCAGATATGGCGCGCAGCTCTGAGTTCGAGCCAAAGACAAGGTCGGCTCGAGATGCGCTCCATGTGACCTTTCCACTTTTTCCAACATGGGCTTCAAATAGATTGCTGTTATTTTTCGATGGCGCCCATTGATTGTTGATATCTAGAATGTTGATAAAGAAATCATTTGTCAGCGACCCTTTATTCTTAGTAAGTACTCCGGTCTTTGATCCATCGAAGTTAGCGCCAAGTGCGCGCATGCCACCGACTAAGACTGTCATCTCTGGGGGAGTCAAAGTTAGTAGTGCGGCCTTATCAACCAGAGATACTTCAGTTGGGCGATTATCAGATGCGTGCACGTAGTTGCGGAAGCCATCGGCCGATGGCTCTAGAACTGCAAAGGATGCGGTATCGGTCTGGTCTTGCGTAGCATCGACCCGACCAGGAGTGAATTTAACGTTGGCTTTAATACCAGCGTTCTTTGCCGCTGCCTCGATAGCAACGCAGCCGGCAAGAACAATTAAATCTGCCATCGATACTTTCTTATCTGATTTCTTATTAAAACCAGTTTGAATCTTTTCTAAAGTGGCTAGAACCTTTTTGAGCTCCTTAGGGCGGTTGGACTCCCAGCTGCGCTGAGGCTCAAGACGGATTCGTGCACCATTTGCACCACCGCGCTTATCGGTTCCGCGGAAGGTAGAGGCAGATGCCCAAGCGGTCGTTACTAACTGAGCGATGGTGAGATCACTTGCAAGAATCTTCTTAGTAAGAGTTTGAATCTCGCTCTTACCAATTACCTTCTTAGCTTTTGCAGGAAGTGGATCCTGCCAAATCAACTGCTCTTTTGGAACTAGCGCGCCGAGGTAGCGTGAAAGCGGACCCATATCGCGGTGCGTTAATTTGAACCATGCGCGTGCAAATGCATCGGCAAATGCATCAATATCTTCGGCAAAGCGGCGCGAGATAACTTCATATGCCGGGTCAGTTCGAAGTGCTAAATCAGTTGTGAACATTACTGGTGCATGCGTTGTACCTGGGGTGTGAGCATCGGGCACGCTCTTGGCCGCAGATTCATCCGTTGGAATCCACTGGGTGGCACCGGCTGGGCTCTTTGTCTGCTTCCACTCGTACTTAAAGAGAGTGGTGAAGTAGGAGTTATCCCATTTAGTTGGCGTTGGCGTCCATGCGCCTTCTAGACCACTTGAAATTGTCTGTGCGCCATTTCCGCTACCGAATGAGTTCTTCCATCCGAGACCCATCTCTTGAATAGCTGCCGCCTCTGGCTCTGGACCAACATACTTACCTGGATCTGCGGCTCCATGTGCTTTACCAAATGTATGGCCACCTGCGATGAGTGCAACGGTCTCTTCATCATTCATCGCCATGCGCGCAAATGTTTCACGGATATCTTTCGCCGAGGCGAGAATATCTGGAACACCATTTGGACCTTCAGGATTTACGTAGATAAGTCCCATCTGTACTGCAGCTAATGGATTCTCTAAATCGCGTGCGCCGCTATAGCGCTCATCGGCAAGCCATGTCTGCTCTTTACCCCAGTACGTCTCATCGGGCTCCCATACATCTGCGCGACCTCCGCCGAAACCAAATGTTTTCAATCCCATTGATTCGATTGCGCAGTTACCGGCAAGGATCATCAGATCTGCCCAGGACAATCTCTTTCCATATTTTTGTTTAATCGGCCATAAAAGTCGGCGCGCTTTATCGAGGTTGACGTTATCGGGCCAGCTATTTAATGGTGCGAAGCGTTGCATTCCAGCCCCTGCGCCGCCGCGACCATCGGATGTGCGATATGTACCTGCGCTGTGCCAGGCCATGCGAATAAAGAATGGACCGTAATGTCCGTAATCTGCCGGCCACCACTCTTGCGAGCTTGTCATTAACGCTTCAATATCTTTTTTGACGTTCTTGATATTTAACTTTGCAAACTCTTTTGCGTAGTTGAAATCCTCACCCATGGGATCTGAGGCGGGGGAGTTCTGACGAAGCACTGAGAGATCTAAATGGTTAGGCCACCAGTCGGCGTTATATGTGCCCTCTTTGTTGAGCTTGCTACCTGTGTATGGGCACTGCGCTGCTTCGGTCATGGATCCTCCAGATTTAGGAAAACATCTAATGCCTAAGGCTAACTGAATCTAGGCCCGGGCGAACTTCGAGCCAAAATTCCCACTGTTTAGGGGCCTTGACTACTTGCGAAATGTGATGAGAATCAATATTAAGTGTTCAAGAGTGGGCCGCTACCCAGTAAATGCTGGCGGCATCGCGCTCCATAATTCCGTACTCGATCATGTGACGGCGAATAGCGGCGCTATCAGGATGGAAGGCCTCGATTACTTCGTTGAGAACTTTTTCTGAATATTTAGCGTTGGGCGAAAATGTATTGGCGATGCGATGTAAGACCGCGATTTTTTTAGTCGCCTTAACAGGGATTCTGATGAGTGAACCATCAGGGCGAAAGAACTGATCGACATTTTCTACCATTTAGAAATTGTATAACCGGAGAGATAGGGGTTGTCTATATTTTTTCAATAACTTTTAGATTTCGTCACCTCACAAAAAGTTTTCATTTTCCTGACGCAATTGTTAGATTTGGGAGAACTCCATGAAGACTATTCCAATCTGGATTCCGCCAAAGTAAATTTACCTTCGAAAGCGAGGGGTCATCACACCAATTGAAACGGAGAGCACGATGAAAAAGTTTGTATTTCTTTACAACTCAGAGCCAAATGCGGTTCCGAATGATTCCGATATGGATGTCTGGATGCAGTGGTTTGATTCGATCAAAGAAAGCATTGTGGAAATGGGCAACCCCTTGACCGATGGAACCCTGGTTACAGCCGGGCCAGCGGTCAAGATCGCACCCAAAATGAATCCAATAAGTGGATACACGGTTATCAAAGCTAAGGATATGGACGGGGCTATCGCGATAGCTAAGACCTGTCCGAGCCAATCCGGTCTGCAGGTATATGAAGCGATTGAGATGTAGTTGCAGATAATTGAGTGGGTAAGACCATGAATTCAACCTGCAAAGATTCTTATAACTGGTTACGGTATGGAGCATGAATCTCCAACGCCGTAGTTTATTCGCCATCGTTTCTGGCTCAATAATTTCACTATTCGGTCAAGGCGCACTTGCCGCTACCGGACCACTCGTAAAACCAAAGCGTCTTGGTCAAGTAATTATATTTCGCAACAAGAAATATACGGCCATCAAAAAAGGCAAGCTTCTTGTTTGGGACAAGGGTGTTGCAATCAAACCAGTTGCCTCGGCATCGCCAACGGCGAGTGCTACGACAAGTGCAACTCCAAAGCCAAGTGCAACAGCGACCGCTGCCTCCTTAACTTTTGTTGCAAAGAGCAGCGATATTGCAGATGCTCAGACCGTGGTCCTGGTGGTTAAACCTGCATCGAGTGCGAGTTTTTCAGTTGCTGTTACAAAAGTAGGCAGCGCGATAACTGTTGTTAGTGCAACATGTACACACCGAGGATGTATCGTCGAAGCAGCAGGTAACCAACTGGGATGTCAATGTCATGGATCTGCCTTCAACCCAAATACGGGTGCGGTAATTCAAGGACCTGCGATATCTCCACTGAAGAAATATGAAGTAAGTGAAGATGCTGGTTCTATCTATATAAAAATTTAATTCCGTGAAAGGAATAACTTGTTAGAAGAGAACCAGAGGCAGGACAAGCCGGGCTTGTCACTTTCTCGTAGAAATCTTCTAAAAGCCGTTGGCATATTCGGTGCGGTGGGATTAACTGCCACTGCAGCTACCAAGCTTTTGGCGCAGAAGGTAAGTGTTCAGGCAGAGAGAGTGGGCATTACTCTGCCCAGGCCATTGAAATTACTAGGTAAACCACCTTTGGACCCTGCAGTAAATACACCTGGTCTTTCAACTCTCTTTACCCCAAACAAGGATTTCTTCCGGATAGATACATCCTTTGCAGTTCCATCTGTAACTCTTAGCGAATGGAAGCTAGAGATTGTTGGGATGGTCGATAAACCGCTCTCATTTACTTATGAAGAGTTATCTGCCCGTCCCGTATTTGAGCTCGATAATACGATCGCATGCGTTTCCAATGAGGTCGGCGGAAATTTAGTTGGAAATGCGCGCTGGTTAGGTATTCGCCTAGATGATTTGATTCAAGAGGCGCAGCCACAGGCCGATGCCGATCAAGTGATGGGATATTCGGTTGATGGCTTCACCGCTGGATTTCCAACGGCGGTCCTGGATGGTCGCGATGCCATGATTGCAATTGGAATGAATGGGGAGCCATTGCCTGCCGCACATGGTTTTCCGGCGCGCATTATTGTTCCTGGGCTCTATGGATATGTATCGGCCGTTAAGTGGCTAACGCGAATTGAGCTCACGCGCTTTGATCAAAAACATGGATATTGGATCGCAAGGGGTTGGTCTGAACGGGCACCGATAAAGACGCAGTCGCGAATCGATACACCACAGGCCGATACAGGTATTGCCGCGGGCTCTGTAGCAATTGCAGGAGTTGCATGGGCACCTATTCGCGGAATTTCAAAGGTTGAAGTCCGGGTTAATCAAGGGCCATGGCAAGAGGCCGTCCTTGGACCAGAGATTGCAGAGACAACATGGCGACAGTGGTGGCTGCCTTGGAGTGCAACGAAGGGTGGTTATGCAATTAGCGTGCGAGCCACCGATGGAGATGGAGCGTTACAGCCAGAGGCATATGTGCCGGTTGAACCAAATGGCGCCGAAGGTTGGCACACAATTAACGTGCAGGTTTCCTAACTCTTAAAAAGCTCACCAAGTTCGGCGGGCCTTAGCTCTGGCACATTTAATCTGTGGCGGCAGAGTGGACATCGAGAATCATTGCTGAATGGAGAGGCAAAATTCGGTACTTTGTGGGCTATCTAGCCATAGTAATATCAGCCAAATGTGGACCCTATGAGCGCCTTAGTTGATACCTATGGTCGTGTCCATCGCGACTTACGTGTCTCATTAACCGACCGCTGCTCACTTCGCTGTACGTACTGCATGCCGCATGATTTCAATGCATGGCTGCCGAGCGAGGATCTTCTAACGACCGATGAGTTAATTGCAGTAATTGAGGCGGCAGTTTCACAAGGCATCGATGAGATTCGCTTAACTGGTGGAGAGCCACTTCTTCGCCCCGATATTGTTGAAATCGTTGCCCGTATTAATGCAATCTCTAATCCGCCAAAGCTATCAATGACTACTAATGGTTTGGCCCTTGCCAAGCTAGCACAGCCATTAGTGGATGCGGGTTTAAGTCGAATTAATATCAGCTTAGATACCCTAGATCGCGCGCGTTTTAAGAAATTAACATTTAGAGATCGCATTAGTGATGTCTTTGCTGGTATCGATGCCGCGCGCGCTGCAGGTCTAAAGCCATTGAAGATCAACTCCGTTCTGATGCGCGGCAGTAATGACGACGAAGCGATTGCACTTGTTCAATGGGCCCTGAAAGAGGGATTGAACTTACGCTTCATCGAGCAAATGCCGCTTGATGCTGGAGATGCGTGGTCTCGCGAGAAGATGATTACTGCCGATGAGATTTTCGCAGAGTTGGCTAAAGCTTTCACGCTCACCCCTGTAGAAAATCGGGGCTCTTCACCGGCTGAAGAGTTCTACATTAACGGTGGCCCAGAAGTTGTTGGAATTATCGGTAGCGTTACGCGCCCATTTTGTGGTGATTGCGATCGCGTGCGCTTAACATCTGACGGTCAGATTCGCGCCTGTCTATTTTCAATGACGGAGACAGATATGCGGGGGATTTTGCGTAATAAGGATTTGGGCGATGAAGAAAAGCGTGAAAATCTAGTCAAAGCCTTTCATTCAACGATTAAGGCAAAGCTTCCTGGACATGGAATTAATGATCCAAGTTTCATTCAACCAACGCGGCCAATGTCGGCAATCGGAGGTTAGTAATGAGCGAGGAGCCTTTAGGTCTAGAGCAGGCATATTCGGTAAAGACTCCTGATGATAACCGTCGTCTATATGCGGCATGGGCGGCCACCTATGAGTCCTCTTTTGTAGATGCCAAGCAGTATCGCTATCCAAAGGCGATCGCCGAAGTTTTCAACGATGTAGTTGGCCCAGTTACGCGAGTGCTAGATATTGGTACAGGTACCGGATTAACTGGAATGTATCTCACCAGATTGCGCCCCGACCTTGTTATCGATGGAATGGATATTTCTCCAGAGATGTTGGCTCAAGCCAAGTTAAAAACACGCGAAGATGGAGCACTTGTTTACCGCGAACTATATGAACGTGATTTAACGAGAAGCGTGCCCAATGAGAACGCACCCTATGAGGCGCTATTTAGCTCTGGCACATTTACGCATGGTCATTTAGGTCCAGAGTGCCTGCGAAATTTATTGCCCCTTCTTACCCATGAGGGATGGTTAGTTGTCGGCGTCAATAATGAGCACTTTGAGGCTAAGGGTTTTGCGGGGGAGTTGGATTCACTCGTTGCCTTAGGTGTGATTGATCCACCTACGATTATTCGAATCGATGTCTATGAACCTGGCAGTGTGCATTATGGTGATCAAGCCAGAGTGATTATTACTCGTGCGATTAATTAACTAACAGCTTCGTTCACAAACTGGATACACACATGTTAAATCTGTCGGTCCGCACATTTATTCTCAAGAACAAATACAGAACCCCGGCCGTTTGATCGGTACTCAATTGAGTACTACAGGGACGGTTCCGGGGTGTTCACGAGAAAGATACCTCCTTGCGATGACAAAGGCCAATACAGGAATCTGGGAATTCACTATTAAACACTTCACTATCTATCGAATGAAGACGTACCTACGCAGTTCATTAGGCAATTACGAGCGTGCAGTCGCACTTTATCGATGGAACTCCGAATTAGCTTCGGCCTATTGGGAGGCTATCGCCTACATTGAAGTCGCTCTGCGTAATCTTTTGGATAGAAAAATGACGCAGCGTCAGATTTCCTTGGGAAGAAGCACGCATTGGATTTTTGATGACAATTATGAATTGGGCAGAAGTAAAGATCCCAACATAGTTTCAAAGAAGCAGCTATTCCTCTGGCCAGAGCTGGCCTCTGGCTTCCTCAATGCGCCTAGCCGACGGCAGAGTTATTTTTCCAATCTAACCCTTGAGATTAGAGAGTTAAGGAATCGAATCGGCCATCACCACCGATTAGGAGTTGACGCAGTTGAGAGTGGCTTCAAGATCATAAATCAATTGGCTGGTTTGATAGATGAAGAGTTAGTCGTTTGGATAGAGAGTGGTTCACGAATTAACCAATTAATTGAGAATCATCCGATGAAGTCCCACTTATTGCCATAGAGATCTACGAAGACGATTACTTTTCCATACTCCTCAGTGCGCGGCAGGTCAATGAAAACCACGCCGGCGGCCTTCATTCGCGCATAATCGGCATCGAAGGTATCGGTGTGTAAGAAAAAGCCAACCCGCCCGCCCGTTTGATTTCCAATGCGAGATGCTTGAGCCTCAGTTGCCGCACGTGCCAGAAGAATCGAGGCACCGTGGGTTCCAGGGCGAACTGTTACCCAGCGTTTATCGGGGGATAGGACAGTATCTTCAGTCAGTGTGAAGCCAAGAGTATTCGTGTAGTAATCGATTGCTCGGTCATAATCGTCGACAACAATTGTTGTCATTGCAAACTCCATAGCCATAAGCGCAGGCTACATTGCCTTAGCGAAGGGAGCGAAGAACGGCAGTTACCTTGCCCAATATTTCGCAAGCATCGCCATCGATCGGTGCGAAGTCATCGTTAGCTGGAAGCAACCAGATGTGGCCGCCCTTTCGAGAAAATCTCTTTACCGTTGCTTCGCCATCGATCATCGCGGCAACGATTTCGCCATTGTTGCAATCCTTTTGTGCACGGATCACGACGTAATCTCCATCGCAAATCGCGGCATCGATCATGGATTCGCCAACGACTTTGAGCATAAATAAATCTCCACCGCCAACGATTGATTCTGGTAGCGGGAATGACTCTTCGATCTCTTGCTCGGCGGTGATTGGACCACCGGCTGCAATGCGACCAACGAGTGGAACTAAACGAGTCTTATCTACGGGTGCGCCGTTTTCCTCTGGAGTTAATTCCAGGGCGCGGCCTTTGCTCTCATCGCGGCGGATAAAGCCCTTGGCCTCAAGGATTTCAAGCTGGTACTTAACCGATGCGGTACTGGTCAGGCCAACGGCGGCGCCGATCTCTCGCATGGAGGGGGCGTAACCATGGTTATTCATCGAGGCCTGGATGACGGCCAAGATCTCGGACTGGCGCGGGCTTAGGCCGGCGGTTGGGGGGTTCTGTGTGCTCATAGGTAGATGGTGACAGATATTTGCCTAAAATTCAAACACCTGTTCGAAAAATACTTGCCTTTTGTCAGTGGCGTGGTGTTTAATTGACCTATTCGAACAAGTGTTCGTATCCCTTCCCCAGGGTAGTTCGCAGGAGATGACCATGAGCGCAGTTACATTTAATTCAGTAGCCTCTCAAAGCAGTGTAAATCAAGGGTTTTTCGCCAATCCGTCCGGTGCTTTGTCGCGCCGTGGCCGCCTTGCCCGCACTGTGGTCGTACTCTC
>JBILUX010000039.1:0-10310 GCA_044370765.1 Candidatus Planktophila sp.
AGTTGCCGAGGGCACTGACACATATGAACTTAATCGCAACTTACTTTTGAGCGATGGTGCTCGTGCCGATTCAGTCCCTAATTTAGAGATCGAAACTGGTGAAATCGTTGGTGCTGGACATGCAAGTACTACAGGGCGATTTGATGACGAGCAGCTTTTCTACTTAATGTCGCGTGGTATCACTCTGGAAAATGCGCGACGATTAGTTGTCCGCGGCTTCTTCAATGAGATTATTACCGAGATCGGCGATGAGGCCATTCAAGAGAGATTAATGAATCGCATCGATGCTGAACTAGAAAAAGCCGGTGCTTAAGTGGCAGATTTTCAGTTAGATCAGCTAGTGAGCGGCCAGCCAGTCAAGTTGGAAAAGGGCGACAAGACTATTTGTGTTACACGAGTAGGTGATGAGGTCTTTGCTATTGATGACATCTGTACGCATTCTGAGGCCTCACTCTCTGAAGGCGACGTCACCGATTACAAAATTGAGTGTTGGTTACATGGCGCAGAGTTTGATTTGCGCACCGGGGCCGCCCTAACGCTGCCAGCAAATATTGCAGTTAAGACATATCCAGTAACAATCGTTGCAAATTCCGTCACGGTAGAGATTTAAGAGAGAAGAGAAGACTATGAGCACTTTAGAGATTCGTAACTTGCAAGTAAGCGTAAATACTGAAAATGGCGCGGTAGATATTCTCAAAGGCGTAGATCTGACAATCAAGTCAGGTGAAACTCACGCCATCATGGGTCCAAATGGTTCTGGCAAATCAACGTTGGCCTATTCAATTGCCGGTCACCCAAAATACACAATCGTTGGTGGTTCGGTCACTCTCGACGGCGCCGACGTTCTAGCGATGACCGTTGACGAGCGAGCAAAGGCTGGACTCTTTTTAGCAATGCAATATCCAGTTGAAGTTCCTGGAGTATCTGTCTCCAACTTTCTGCGAACAGCAGCTACCGCCCTTCGTGGAGAGGCACCAAAACTACGCACGTGGGTTGGCGAAGTTAAGGAAGCGATGGAGGCGCTCAATATGGATCCTGCATTTGCATCTAGAAATGTGAACGAGGGTTTCTCTGGCGGCGAGAAAAAACGCCACGAGATCATGCAGCTCGAACTTCTCAAGCCAAAAATTGCAATCTTGGATGAGACCGATTCAGGTCTAGACGTTGATGCTCTGCGTATTGTCTCTGAAGGAGTCAACCGCGCTAAAGCCAACAACAACTTAGGTGTACTTCTGATCACTCACTACACACGTATTCTGAAATACATCAAGCCAGATTTCGTGCATGTCTTCGCCAATGGTCACATTGTTGAAGAGGGTGGACCTGATTTGGCAGACAAGTTAGAGGCAAATGGTTACGCAGATTACGTGAGCAAGTAAGAGAGTATGTCGTTTTCCGCCGCACAGTTACGTAAAGATTTCCCAATCTTTGAACGTACTGTTCGCGACGGGAAAAAGCTCATCTATTTAGATAGTGGCGCCACCAGCCAAAAACCAAACTCGGTTATTGAAGCTGAAAGTAACTTTTATAGATTTCATAACTCCGCGGCTCACCGGGGAGTTCACCAACTGGCAGAAGAGGCCACCGATGCCTATGAGGGTGCGCGCGAAATCGTTGCGAAGTTCCTGGCTTCACCAGGAGGCGCAAGTGAAATTGTTTTCACGAAAAGTGCTACTGAATCCCTGAACTTGCTGGCATATGCAATGGGCAATGCCCCTGTGGGAAATCGCTTTGCATTAACTGCTACAGATCGCATCGTGGTTACAGAGATGGAGCACCACTCTAATTTAGTTCCATGGCAACAGTTGGCCGCTCGAACGGGGGCGGATTTAGCTTGGTTTACCGTCACTCCCGATAGTCGTTTAGATTTATCCTCAATCAAAGATGTGATCACTCCAAATACCAAAGTAGTTGCGCTCACTCATCAATCCAATGTTCTCGGAACTATTAATCCTCTCGCAGAAATAGTCGCAAGAGCGCATGAAGTTGGTGCCGTTGTAATTCTAGATGCTTGCCAATCAGCACCGCATATGGCGATAGATGTAAAAACTCTCGGCGTAGATTTCTTAGTGTTCTCGGGACATAAAGCCCTGGGTCCCACTGGAATTGGCGTCTTGTGGGGGCGCTCTGATCTCTTAGATGAACTGCCACCATTTCTCTTCGGTGGTTCAATGATCGAAATGGTGACGATGACTACGGCGACGTGGGCACCCGTTCCTCAAAAATTTGAAGCCGGAGTTCCTAATATGGCCCAAGCCGTTGGTCTTGGCGCAGCTCTGGAATACTTAACCCAGTTGGGAATGGAAAGTGTTCATGCTCATGAGCGTGCTCTCACCGGCTATCTTCTAGAGAAATTGAAATCAATTAAAGAGATAAGAATTGTTGGGCCTTCGGATACTCGCGATCGTGGCAGCGCAGTCTCGTTTACTTTGGCAGATATTCATCCGCACGATGTAGGTCAATTTTTGGATAGCCAAGGTATCGCCGTTCGTACCGGACAGCATTGTGCATGGCCCCTTGCTAAACGAATGAATGTTCCTGCAAGCACACGGGCATCTCTTTATCTTTACAACGATGAAAGCGATTGCGATGCTTTAGTAGATGGAATAAATGGAGCACAAAGATATTTTGGAAGGCTCTAACGTGGAGTTAGATTCGCTCTATCAAGAGGTGATTCTCGATCACTATAAGCATCCTCAACATAAGGGATTAAGCCCAACGTTTGATGCACAAGTTCATCATGTCAATACAAGCTGTGGCGATGAAATTACCTTGAATATTAATTTAGAGGGGAATCTGATTAGCTCCTTAACATGGGATGGACAGGGCTGTTCAATTTCTCAGGCGAGTGTCTCAATGATGAGCGATTTATTAACGGGAAAGAGTTTAGAAGAGGCTAACGTTGTCGTTAATTCTTTCTCCCACCTCATGGCTAGTAAGGGCACATCGGTAGGGGATCCTGAAATATTAGAAGATGCAGTTTCATTTGCGGGAGTTTCAAAGTTTCCAGGTCGTGTAAAGTGCGCACTTCTTGGCTGGATGGCTTTTAAAGATGTAGCAATTCAAGCGCAGGCCGAGTAAGTAAATAGATCAAGGGGAGAGCGATGACTACAAGCGTAGATGATGTAACTGAGGCGATGAAGGATGTGGTCGACCCCGAACTCGGAATCAATGTCGTCGACCTTGGTTTGATTTATGACGTGATGGTGGATGAGGCCAACATAGCAATTCTCAATATGACGTTAACTTCGGCGGCTTGCCCGCTACAAGATGTAATTGAAGATCAAACGCGACAGGCTTTGGCTGGGATGACAAGTGATGTAAAAATCAACTGGGTTTGGATGCCACCTTGGGGCCCAGACAAAATCTCTGATGATGGGCGTGATCAACTACGGGCCTTAGGATTTACGGTTTAGCACCAAACTGCTTAAGGTAGAGCCATGTCTAACCATGCTATTTGGATGACCCATAGGTCAATGACGGCCGATCAATCAGTCAAGGAAGTTAAGCTCAAGCCAGGAACGGTTAAGCGAATTTTGACCTTCGCTAGACCTTACCGAAAAGCTATCTTTATATTTCTGGCTACCGTAGTTGTCGATGCCGCATTGATAGTTTCGACACCGCTCCTTTTGTTACGCCTGATCGATGATGGTGTTATTCCTAAAAACGGCGATCTCATCACGGAGCTAGCTGTCATTGTTGGATTACTAGCAATTGCCGATGCTGGCGTAAGTTTGTTAGGGCGTTACTTTTCCTCCCGTATCGGGGAGGGTCTAATTTACGATTTACGCTCACTCGTTTTTGCCCACGTTCAGAGACAGTCGATCGCATTCTTCACTCGAACACAGACGGGTGCGCTCATATCGCGTATCAACTCGGATGTTATGGGAGCGCAACAGGCTTTTACCGCCACACTTTCAGGAGTGGTCAGCAATGTTGTTTCACTTGTCTTAGTTGGTGTGACCATGATGATTTTATCGTGGCAAATTACAATCTTCTCACTTCTCTTGCTCCCGGTCTTTCTTATTCCTACTAAATGGGTAGGACGAAAGCTCCAAGCCCTTACTCGTGAATCCTTCAATGTAAATGCCGAGATGTCGAGCACGATGACTGAGCGTTTCAATGTATCGGGCGCGATGTTGGTGGCTCTCTATGGTCAGCCAAAGCGCGAGGAGGAGTTCTTTCGTTCACGTGCCAGAAGAGTTGCTGACATCGGAATTAAATCAGCGATGCTCAATCGCCTCTTCTTTATCGCGCTCACAAGCGTTGCGGCAATTGCTACAGCCTTTGCATATGGAATTGGTGGTCACTTAGCGATTAATGGGGGAGTCACGGTTGGAACCCTGCTTGCAATAACGGCATTACTTGCCCGTCTTTACGGACCTTTGACTGCTCTCTCAAATATTAGAATCGATGTGATGACTTCTCTAGTCTCATTCGAACGTGTCTTCGAAGTTCTCGATTTGCATCCAATGGTTGAAAATCGAGAGGGTGCGATTGCATACCACGCTAAGAATCCTCGAATTGAATTTGCCAATGTAGGTTTTGCCTATCCCAAAGCAAATGAAATCTCACTTGCCTCATTAGAGTCTGCCGCAAAGCCTGAGACAGTGGAAAGCGGCGAAGTTCTCAAAGCTCTCTCATTCATTGCAGAACCAGGAACTCTCACCGCACTTGTTGGGCCATCGGGTGCAGGTAAAACTACAATTAGTGCATTGATTCCAAGGCTCTACGATGTCACTTCAGGAAGCATCTCAATCGATGGTCATGACATACGGGATTTAACCTTGGAGTCACTCCGAAATTCGATAGGCGTCGTTATGCAAGATGCTCACTTGTTTCATGAAACGATCGCTGAAAACCTTCGCTATGCAAAATCGGATGCAACTGAAGATGAAATGAAGGCGGCATGCGAGGCCGCACAAATCTGGAAGTTGATCCAAACCTTGCCTAATGGTCTGGACACGATGGTCGGAGAGCGAGGACATCGATTATCTGGTGGGGAAAAACAACGATTAGCGATCGCGCGACTACTTTTGAAATCACCGGCCGTGGTCATTCTCGACGAAGCCACTGCGCATCTAGATTCGGAAAATGAGTCCCTTGTACATGCCGCCCTCGAAAGCGCACTCAAGGGACGAACAAGCATCGTTATCGCTCACCGCTTAAGCACGGTCAGAGATGCCGATCAGATTCTAGTTTTAGAGAATGGATCGATCGTTGAACGCGGAAAGCATGAAGAACTAGTCGCTCTCGGGGGACTCTATGCCGATCTTTATAACCGTCAAGACTTAACGGGTTCGTCGAATTAAGATTCTTCCGTAAATAACAAGAGCTCCAAAAAATATCCATTGAAGGGCATAGGCCATATGTGGACCATCGCTGAGTTCAGGTAATTGTGCGGTAACTGCTGGTGTTAGATTTGACTGCGATCCACTCATTAAATCCAGATAGAAATTTTCTGTACCTAGGCGCGATTGGGCGTTTAGTTCGCCGACTAATCCAGTGCCACTTGCAGGAAGTGCAAAAAATGAACCGCGTGGAAGCGATGAATCAAGACGCAATCTTCCAGTGATGTCCACGGTCTCAGTTGGAACGCTCGCCACAACCGGGGGTGTGGTCGCAGTAATACCCGCCTTTACCCATCCTCGATCAACCCAAAAGGTTTTTCCATCGATTGATGTAAATAGCGTTAAGACTTCGAAGCCGTAGACCCCTTCTGAGTATCGATTGCGGAGCAGAATCTGTTCACTGAGATTGAATTTTCCAGATGTTGTAACCATTTGCCATTCAAATTGCGATGGATCTGATGCAACTTTTTGTAGCGGAGTAGGTGCAAGTGCGATGTGTTCGGTAATCATAAAATTGCGAGCATGTCTATCAACTCCACGTTGATACTGCCATTGTGCCGCCCACAAACACAAGAGGATAAGAGCAAGTGCTATCGCTGATTTGAAAATAGCCCAAGGCTCTCGTTGCATGGCTTTACTTTAGATTAAGAAAGTGAGCGAGGATTCTCTTCATGTACGTTTACCCCACGAATAAAGGTTTCGCGGCCGGCATTTGCAATAACGACGGCAAAGTAAGGCAGAGCGACCGCTCCTAGAAGGGCGACCCACCGATAGGGGCTGGGTAGAATCACAGTCAAAATGAAACAAGCTGTTCTAACCATCATCGAAATGAAGTAGCGTTTTTGGCGCGCTGCTTGGTCGGCACTTAACGCTTTAGGCGCGCTGGTAATATCAAAGAATTCCTTTTCATCGGCCATAAAGGTAAGCCTATTGCCAGCCACGCGCTGTTGCATCTTTTGAATACTAATCAGTACCCACTAGATTTACATTCATGAGTTCATTAGCCCTGGTTACTGGTGGAAACCGTGGAATCGGCTTAGCTATAGCTCACGCTCTCAAAGCCGCCGGACATGATGTTGTAGTGACCTATCGTTCAGGTACGGCTCCAGCTGAGTTCAACTCCGTAGTTATGGATGTGACCTCGACCGAGAGCGTTGATTCGGCCTTTGACTCCATCGAGGCACAATGGGGATTGCCAGAAATTATCGTTGCCAACGCGGGAATAACTAAAGATGGCCTTGTCATGCGAATGAGTGACGCCGACTTTGAAGATGTAGTTAATGCAAATTTAACAGGCGCATTTCGTGTTGCTCGCCGAGCAACTAAGGGTTTATTAAAGTTAAAACGCGGTCGATTAATATTTGTTGGTTCAGTTGTAGGCGCAACTGGATCTGCAGGACAAGTGAACTATGCATCCAGCAAATCGGGTTTAGTGGGAATGGCACGGTCCTTTGCGCGAGAGATTGGAAGTCGCGGAATAACGTCGAACGTCATTGCTCCAGGATTCGTAGAGACTGATATGACTTCTACTTTGGATGAAAAACGGAGAAGTGAAATCGCAGCATCTGTTCCACTAGGTCGCTTCTGTACTGCACAAGAGATAGCCGAAGTAGTTGCATTCATCGCATCACCACAAGCAAGCTATATAACTGGGGCTTTGATCCCAGTTGATGGCGGATTAGGCATGGGACACTAAATGGGAATACTTGAAGGCAAAAAAATACTCGTTACCGGAGTGTTAACCGACGCATCGATTGCATTTCATATTGCGCGAATTGCCCAAGAGCAAGGAGCAGAAGTTATTCTCTCCTCCTATGGTCGCGTACTCTCTTTAACAACTCGTATCGCAGGACGTTTACCAAAGCCTGCACCAATCGTTCAGTTAGATGTGACAAACACCGACGATCTCGCTGCCCTCGAATCTCGTGTACGTGAGCATTTTCCAGATGGCCTTGATGGTGTTGTGCACTCAATTGGTTTTGCACCAGAGGCTGCCCTTGGCGGAAATTTTCTTAACACCTCATGGGAGGATGTTTCGACTGCGCTGCATGTTTCAGCTTTTTCGCTTAAAGCACTAACGATGGCTGCGCGCCCACTCTTTAACGGCGGTGGATCAGTTGTTGGTCTAGATTTCGATGCTGCAGTTGCCTGGCCAAAGTATGACTGGATGGGTGTTGCCAAGGCCGCTCTTGAATCCACATCTCGTTACCTTGCGCGCGATTTAGGCGCAGAGAACATACGAGTTAATTTAATTGCCGCTGGACCAATTCGTACGATGGCAGCGAAATCAATCCCTGGCTTTGAAGAGTTTGAAAAAGTCTGGAATGAGCGCTCACCACTTTTCTGGGATGTGACCGATCCCGTTCCGGCGGCGCAGGCAACGGTCGCCCTTCTATCCGACTGGTTTCCTAAAACTACGGCTGAAATCATCCATGTCGATGGCGGCCTGCATGCGATGGGAGCCTAAAGTCGCTCGATTTCGCGCTTTCACCCCCCTCAGGTATCCTTTGCCACAGACCAGTGGCCTAACAGCTCACTGCAAGAGGAGTTACCGCTCCCACCTCAATCGGGCATTAGCACGATCTGGTTCGTCGGATTTAGGGATTAATCTTCCTTTCTCCTTGCGGTTTTCTTTTTTGCAGACGTTGTAACACCAAAGCGTTTGACTTAACCGAAGGAGCACACAGTCAGCACTGAACCACGCATTAATGATCGAATTCGCACACCTCAAATCCGTTTGATCGGACACACCGGCGAACAAGTAGGGGTTGTTGATATCGATACCGCGTTAAGAATGGCAGATGAGGTAGGTCTGGACTTAGTCGAGATCGCAGCAGAGGCCAATCCACCCGTTTGCAAGATTATGGACTTCGGAAAATATAAGTACGAAGTTGCACAAAAGGCCCGGGAGGCGCGACAGAACCAGACCCACATTGTGGTGAAGGAAGTGCGTTTAACACCAAAGATCGAGACCCACGACTACGAGACCAAACGTAATCAAGTTGAGAAGTTTCTCAAGGGTGGCGACAAGGTGAAGGTGACGATGAAGTTCCGCGGTCGCGAGCAAACGAGGCCTGAGCTTGGATACAAAATGCTGCAACGCTTGGCAACAGACATTGCAGAGTTTGGATTCATTGAATTCGCCCCAAAGCAAGAGGGTCGAAATATGACAATGGTTATTGGACCGACGAAGAAGAAAACGGAAGCAGTTGCAGAAGCCAAGGCGGCACGTAAAGCCAAAGCAGATGCAGCGGCAGAGACAATGGATGGAGCATAAAGATGCCAAAGATGAAAACGCACAGCGGAGCTAAGAAGACTTTCCGCGTTACAGGTACCGGAAAGATCATGCACGAGCGCGCTGGTAAGCGACATTTGCTCGAGCGTAAATCTTCACGTGTCACACGCCGTCTCTCAACCGAGCAGTCAGCAAAGCCAACCGTCACAATGACAGCCAAGCGCATGCTTGGCTTGAAGTAAGGAACGTGGATTAAATGAGAGTAAAACGCGGAGTTCACGCAGCTAAGAAGCGTCGTACAACTTTAGAACGTGCCAGCGGTTACCGCGGTCAACGTTCACGTCTTTTCACAAAGGCGAAGGAGCAAGTTACACACTCTATGGTCTATGCATTCAACGACCGTAAGGATAAGAAAGGCGATTTCCGTCGTCTTTGGATTCAACGTATCAATGCAGGTTGCCGTGCACATGGACTTACCTACAACCGTTTTATCCAGGGCCTTAAGGCTGCAGGTGTTGAAGTAGATCGCCGTGTTCTATCCGATCTTGCAACTAATGATCCAGCCACCTTTAAGACTCTTGTAGATGTAGCTCGTAAGAGCCTCGTCTCTTTGTAAATAGCCAATGATTGAGAGCCTTAATTCGCCACATGTTGCGCGGGTTAAGGCTCTTATTGGTTCTAGGGGCTCGCGTGAGCGGAGGGCAGCAGGTGCCTTTGTTGCCGAAGGCCTTCAATGCTTTAGAGAAGCAATAAATTCAAATCAAGGCCCACGCATAACCACGCTGTATTTAACTGCCAGCGCACGAGTAAAACTCGACGAATTTACCGATTTATCTTTACTTCAAAGTTTTGATGTCTCCGATGAAGTTATGCGAGCAATGTCCGAAACGATTACTCCACAAGGAATTCTTGCGATTTGTGAAATCCCGAAAAACTCATTGGACTCAATACCGTTAGATGGCACAAGAAAGTTTATATATCTCTCTGAGATCCAGGACCCTGGAAATGCTGGAACGATTTTGCGTTCAGCCGATGCCTTCGGAATGGATGCCGTTATTACATCCCCAGGTAGCGTTGACATGTATTCACCGAAAGTAGTTCGCAGCACTGCAGGATCTCTATGGCATATCCCAGTCTTTGAATCTATTGAGCTCGCCGAACTGCTTTCCTCAAAGGCTTTGCATGCATTTACTCTTGGTGCGGGTGGTTCGAAGCCGCTTTCACAATTTGTCAGCAACGGAGATTGCGTTGCCATTTTCGGTAACGAAGCACGTGGGTTAGCAGCCGAGCATTCGATGGTAGATATCGAATCAGTACATATCCCTATGCCGGGATCGGCCGAGAGCCTGAATCTTTCGGCGGCGGCATCGATTCTGATGTACCACTTAGCAAATATGCGCTCCTTCTAAAGTACGACCCGATAGACTCGCCCCCATGCGCGAGGACGAGATACGTACGTGGGTGAGCGGTGCTCGCACTGCCTTCAACGCCGCCACTGATCTAGACACACTCAAAACGGCTCGTTTAAATCACGCCGGGGACAAGTCAGCCATTGCTCTGGCCTCAAGAGCTTTGGGTTCGATGTCACCTGAAGAGAAAGCTAGTTTCGGCAAAATAATCGGTGAGGCTAAAGCCGAAATCGCTTCGGCATTGGCAACTGCAACGGCCGTATTAGAGGCCGAACGAGATAGAAAAGTATTGCTCGAAGAGGTCGTCGACATCAC
>JBILUX010000174.1:0-2711 GCA_044370765.1 Candidatus Planktophila sp.
CCTTCTTGGGCGAAATGGAGTTGGAAAATCAACGACACTTAAGGGGATTCTCGGTCTCTATCCTGGAACTGGCTCTGTAAAATTAAATGATAGAGAAATCATTGGGGTTCCAACTTATAAAATAGTTCAATCTGGCATCGCCTATGTCCCTGAAGATCGAGAGATCTTTTCATCGCTTTCAGTGCGCGAAAACTTAGCTCTTGCTTCCAGGTCAAAAGATAATGGCGCCGCCTTTGCAACGGTCTTCGAGCTATTCCCAGAGTTAGATACACGAGCTGCCCAACTAGCAGGCTCGCTCTCAGGAGGTCAGCAACAGATGGTGGCCATCGCACGCTCACTATTGAACAAGAATGAGGTACTGCTCATCGATGAGCCGACTAAGGGACTTGCACCGAAGCTCGTAACCGAAGTTGCAAATGCCCTTGCCAAGGTCGCACACGAAACAACGATGTTGTTGGTCGAGCAGAATTTAGCGCTCGTTAAGCGTATTGCCCACCATGTTGTAGTGATGGATCAAGGACGAGTAGTTTTTCAAGGCGGACCTGAAAACTTAAATGATCCAGCCTGGGTTCATCAGATGCTAGGTGTGAGCGGAGGGCACAAATAAATGGATACTTTTATATTAATCGGCATAACCGGTATCGGTCTTGGCGCACTCTATTTTCTCATCGCCTCTGGTTTATCACTTATCTATGGCCTCATGGGAGTTCTTAACTTTGCCCATGGCAGCTTCTTAACAGTTGGTGCATTCGTTGGCTTCTGGGTCGCTAGCAAGATGGGCTTTGAAACATCGATGCCAGAGTTCATTCTTGCCATGCTCGTTGGAGGCTTGGCTGCAGGTTTATTCGCACTCTTGATCGAGCAGTTACTTATTACACGTTTGTATGATCGCCATATTGATCAGGCTCTGGTCACTGTTGGAGTATCGCTTGTAGTTGGCGCCGTTCTGGGTGGCTGGTTTGGCAATGATCTTCGCATGTTCCCAACGCCTATGTGGTTTTTGACCGCGATCGATATTGGCGGAGCTAAGATTCCCGCCGATCGGATTGTCTATATCGCCACTGCACTTCTTCTATTAGTGGGCAACTGGGCACTTCTTAAATTCACCCGCATTGGATTAATTATTCGAGCCGGTGTCGAAAATAGAAACATGGTAAATGCACTCGGAATTAATGTCCGCAAAGCATTTAGCACCGTGTTTTTCCTAGGCGGTTTTGCCGCTGGTGTGGGTGGCGTCTTGGTTTCGGTTTACTCAAACGGTGTCTCGCCACTAATCGCCGGTACGTATCTCATTTACGGCTTCATCGTTGTTGTCATTGGAGGCATGGGATCGGTTCCGGGTAGCTTCTTGGCTGCAATGATGATCGGTGTGATTCGCCAGTTCGCTAATTACTATGCAACCGGTCTTGGCGACTTTGTTGTCGTAATCTTGCTGGCAGTGGTACTGCTCATCAGACCTCAAGGTCTTCTAGGTAAGGTGCGTGCATAATGTTACGTTGGAAATACTCGCGCCCCCTTCTTGGCCTCTTACTTGCACTCCTAGCGCTGGCACCAGTACTTGGGGCTAATCCTCTTAGCCGGCCAGGGTTACAGCAGACGATGGCAGTTGCCTTTATTTGGGGCGGCTTAGCACTGACCTACGATCTGCTCTTCGGTTTTACTGGGCTTTTATCCTTTGGTCACGCACTCTATTTTGCAACCGGTGTGTACGTAAGCTGCATATTGATTAACTATGAAGTCGTTGTCTGGTGGCTGGCAGCTCTTATTTCAATAGCCGTCAGCGCACTCCTTGCGCTCTTGGTCGGTGCCGCGTCCCTTCGTACAACTGGAATCACATTTGCCATGGTGACATTGGCTTTTGGTGAAGCTGGCCACGTCATCATTCAGCGCAACTTCTTTGAATTAACTGGTGGAGAAAACGGAATCGCCCTCAACGCCGATCTCATTCCAAGTTTCTTTATAAGTGTTGCAAATACGAAGTTCATCTACTGGACAGCTCTGGCTGCACTCATCTTTACTTACGCCGTAATCTGGTGGGTCACTGAGAGCTCTGCAGGACGCGTTTTTGCCGCCCTTCGCGACAACGAACTGCGCGTACAAGTCTTAGGTCTAAATACTCAACGCTATAAGCTCTTGGCCTTTGTAATCAGCGCCGCCCTAGCAGCACTCCTTGGCGTGGTTATGTTGATTGCCGCAGGAAGTGCCGCTCCTCGCTTTGCCGATGCCGGCGTCACAATAAGTCTCTTGCTTATGGTCGTTCTTGGTGGTGCGGTCACGCGCTGGGGCGCAGTTATTGGCGGAATCTTTTACTCGATTTCAACGACACGTATGCAGGATTTAACTCAGCAAGATGCATTTAAAACAATCCCTAAGTGGATCGGCGGGCCCATTGCCGAACCTGCCCTCATATTAGGTCTCCTCTTTATCTTCGTAGTTATGTTCGCACCTGGCGGTTTATCTGGGGCCTACTACCGCCTTCGTTTGCGAGCCATTACTAAGAAATCTCAATGAGCACTCTGCTCTGGCAACCACACGATACGAGCGGCACTGCAGTTGCTCGCTTACAAGCAGATCTCGGTTTGAATTCATATGCCGAATTACATAAGTGGTCTATTGAGAATCCGGGCCTATTTTGGTCAAGGGCATGGGATGACGCAGCGATAATTGGCAATAAAGGATCCGATTTCTACTCACCTGGTAAGGATTTTGTC
>JBILUX010000175.1:0-2678 GCA_044370765.1 Candidatus Planktophila sp.
ACCAGAACACACCATTGGTCGCCCGGCCAAGGTCGGGAAAGAAGAGATTGCTGGGTTACTTAAGGCGGTAGAGGAGATTTTATCTTCTGATCCACTCAGCGAGACTTCACGCTGGCATTTCGTGGTGGATCGATGGCTGGTGGAGCTTGATGAGTTAAAGGCCTTAGGGTTTGAACTACGAAAAACCCTTACCTCCCACTCTGGCCAACCCATTCCGCGTGCAATTCTATTTCTACCCTTTGCCGACAATTCTCTTCGAGATCAGATTATTGATTATCTCTGGAAGCAAAATCCCAGCATTGCAGTCTTGCCGCAAGAGGGTATTGGTATCGCACTTAACCCTCATATGATTAAAGATGACGAAGTTAGCCTCGTATCAAAAGCTGTTGTCTCTGCCATCACAGCCGTTGTTCAAAAATAGTTCATCCCCCTAAATTCGCTTGATTCCTTGACACAAAAGTGTCAGTAGCATAGGCTCATTTGCACCTAACTAAAACCCGAACTCTGAGCGTAAGAAGGACCAGTTTGGATTAGTCTTGGCAGTCTAACCAGGCAAGGGAAGTAAGAGGAGAGCACGTGACACCTGAAGCAGTGTTGCATCCAAGCGGTAATTATAGATTTTTACCTGCGATAACTGCATACTCTGCTGGTTTTGCCGCAAGCGATGGATTTGAAATCACTGCTCTGCGGTTACTCGATTGTCCAACACTTGCAATCGGATTTGAAAGAATTGATAAAGAGATTCAGAAGCGAGGACTTACTCCTACTGCCTTAGCAGGATTACAACTTAGATCACCTGGTGCATTTAGCTTCGAGGGATTTGCAGCGTTCAACGATGAGTACCGTCAATCACTGATCAAACGTGGCTTGATCATCGATGGAGTCAATCCAATTTCGCGCACGAATGTTATTCCAATTGAGCAAGGACCTGCTGTACCGACTATTGCCGTTGCATTTATTGTTCATCCTAGTCAAGGACGAGGTGGAAGCGATTTTATTGTCGCTGGAGCCGGTGAAGTCGATGGAGATCTAGGGCCTGAAAACATTGTCGCTCGCGGAGATCTAAGTCAAAAGGGCTTATCTCTAAAGGTTGATTGCGTACTGAACATAATGCTTGAAAGGCTTCATGCTCTTGGAGCATCAGGGGAAAGCCCTACTACTGTAAATGTTTATACGGCACATGAAATCACAGGCCTGCCTGGAATGATTGCAAAGAAACTGCCCACTGTCTCTAAAAATGGTTACTCCACTTGGCTCACAAGACCTCCTGTGAAGGAGATTGAATACGAGATGGACTGTGCAAGTTATAGTAATTGGACGGTCATTTAATGACATCCGAACCAAAGACAGCTTTAGATCTACTCTCAAAGATGGTCTCTTTTGACACGGTGAACGAATACACATCTGGGCTGGATTTTCCCGAGCGAGCGATGATGGAGTATCTCGAAACAATTGCAAAGGCATGGGGGCTAGAGACAAGCCGTTTATCCATTCCTGCAAGTGCCCTTGCAGCTAGCTATAACCTGCTCATAACTTATGAGGTTTCAAAATCTGCCCCATGGATAGTTTTTGAATCACATGCCGACACAGTCAGTGTCGATGGTATGACAGTAAATCCCTTCCACGGCCAAGTACAAGATGGAAGAATTTATGGCAGAGGGACGTGCGATACAAAAGGCAGCGGGGCTGGAATGTTATGGGCCCTTAAAGAATATATGCAGATCTCCTCGTGCCCCAATAACATTGCAGTCCTATTTGTAACCGATGAAGAAGCGACTAAAACTGGTGCCACAGCATTTGTCCAAATGCAGTTAGGGCATCTTAATTGGAAGCCAACCGGCGTAATCGTTGGAGAGCCGACAATGTGTCAGCCTGTAGTGGCCCATAATGGCGTCATTCGATGGAAAATAAACACGAAGGGCATCGCTGCCCATTCATCTAATCCCTCAAATGGCCAAAGTGCCATATCTGCAATGGCCAAGTTAGTTCTTCAGTTTGAAAAAGAATATTGCTCAAAAATCTCTTTGAATCACCCTTTGACCGGCGAAGCCGCATGCTCGGTTAATACAATCTCCGGCGGCAGTTCCGTCAATATTATTCCAGATTTTTGCGAAATTGAAATTGATCGGCGTACCTTGCCAGGAGAAAATAGCGAGCAGGTTCTAAAAGAGATAAAGGCAGTTCTTGACTCTATTGCACTACAGGACCCAACAATAATTATCGGAACATCGGCACCATTTATCGATTATCAACTCGACCCAACTGTTAATCGTGGGTTTGCTACACAAATATCCGAAATTCTGATTGGTATGGGGTTTTCGGGTGAACAATCTGGTGCTGGATACGGAACCGATGCTTCTACTTACTCAATCGCTGGAATCCCCGCAATCGTACTTGGCCCCGGAAGTATCAATCAGGCTCATACCAAAGATGAATGGCTTGAGATTGCAGAGTTGGATAAATCCGTATCAGCATACAAGCAAATTATGGGATACAACTTCACATGAACGAGCGCGCATTGCGAATAGGGTTAATCGGCTTCGGCGGCATGGGGAGAATGCATGCCGAGCAGATTAGCTTCATAGAAAATGCAGTGGTCGCAGGAGTAATAGAGCCAGGAACGCTAAACCGAACAAAGGCGCAAGCCTTCTTTAGTGGACAAGAAGTGGCTTTTTTTG
>JBILUX010000176.1:0-2674 GCA_044370765.1 Candidatus Planktophila sp.
GGTTTAGAAACAACCCCCACTGTGTATTCCTGTCCTACAACAACCGTTGAACTGTGGAGTATCAGCAGTGGAACTCATGGCCCAGTTATGGATTCAAACTTCGGATTAAAAGTAATGGATTGGCTATTGGCTCATCCTAAGAAGTAGTGATTGATCTACCCTTTAGAGTTTGGCGATAAGGCTTTGAGGGATTTAGCAACTTTTATTAGCTGCGCGTAAGTAATCCCTCCGAGTACTTGCACTTGGATTTCAGTCGGCTCTAAATTCTTCGCCGCTTTATTTGTAAAGATTAAATAACCACCTACGCGTCCTATATCGGCAGATGTGCATCTGGCAGCCGAGGCTGGCTTAGTTGGGTCGCAGTAAACAAATAACTTGGCGCTAACACCGTTGATCTTTACGCTTTTGAGTTGTTTTGCAAGACCAGGATCTGAACACTTGACCCCTGCCATTGTCTGCATAATCTCCAGATAGCGAACCGTCCCGCCGTACTTTGCATAAATCCATTGCTCGGCATCCTCGCCGCAGTCAATTAATTGGAAAGCGCTGCCAGATAAACCTAAGGTGTAGCTCGGCTTATAGACCGTATACGTGAGACCCGTTTGAGCATCTGAATACTTATCACCTGAACCCATCGCAATGGCCGCGCCTTGAGAAAGAAATAGCGCACAGAGAATGATTACGATCGATTTCTTCATGCCACAATCATAACTAGGCAACTGGTTTCGGTAGACTGGGGGCCATCATGAGCGAAAAAGTAGGATTATTAAAAAGGGTTATCTCCCTCTTTACACAGCGTAAAGCCTGGGTCAGGCAGATATTTGTCGCCGGTCTTGCAGGGGCCACGGCCTGGCAGGTCGGAGATTTACTTGTCAAAAATGGCGGCGTTGTCGCAGCGATTGTCTGTGCCTTATCTATCCGTATTTCGCTCCATAAATCACTGCGCGAGGGCTTTGGTCAAATAGTTGGAACGGCGATTGGCGCCGGTGTTGCTCTAACCGCTGTTTCTCTCTTTGACTTTGGTTTTATTTCAGTGGGAATCACAATTATTATGTGCGCCGTTATTTCTCGTGCACTTCACTTAGGTGAGGTCGCATCGATTAATGTTCCAGTAACGGCTCTGATCGTCATTGGTCCTGGTTTATCCGAGAGCACCGCAATTCACCGACTGGCGTCAACCTTGATAGGTGCTGCAATTGCAATCTTCTTTTCTTATTTCTCACATCACAAAACTCCAGTGGGTCGCTCCTTGGATCAGATTAAAAGAGTGAGCGAAAAGGCTGCCGCTTTACTGGCAACAATGTCGGAGGGGGTTGCAACGGGCTACTCACAAAAAGAGGCTGGAAACTGGTTGGCAAAGGCGCGCCTTCTTAATGAGGAGATTCCAATAATCCGCGCACAATCTGTTGAGGCGCGTGGGCATGCACGCTGGTTTCCGACTGCTAAAAAAGATGAGGCAGAAGAGGTATACATTCAAGGAATCGCTCTCGAACATACCGTTGTAGAGATCCGAACTATTGCCCGCACACTCTTTGACTCAGCCGTCAGCGGTGGGATTGCCGATTCAACTCAGAAGGCGATCGCCGTTGCCTTATCTGCGGCAAGTTATGCAATCTCATCAAAGTTCGATGATGAAGCAGAGAGCTCAGATGATTCATACAAAAGCGCCACAACAGATGCTAGAGAGGCCGGTTCTGCCCTAGCTGAAACACTCATTGCAGATGCAAAGGATGTGGATCAGGAGCAGCTTGTTCGCGGAATTTCGATGGCAGCAAATATCGAGCTCATCGCCGACTCACTCGACCAAAATTCACCATCACTTCGAGATGTAGTGACACCTGATGAGCCAGCCAACGCTAGGGTCCTTCGAGTCTCACTCCTTTCTCAGGGCGCGCGCCTAGGCAGGCAGATTTCTGGGGCGGCTCGGAAAATCTTTAGGAAATAGGCTTTCCTGACAGGGCTAACTCTCTGGGTGTAGAAAAAGTGTTACAAGAGATAGCCAAAAAGTAATGACCAGGAGCCTTCCCGGTGGCAAGATGTAACACATGAGCAAACCAACTATCGCCCTAAAATCCGTAGTTATCAGATTTGCCGGCGATAGCGGAGATGGAATGCAGTTAACTGGTGATCGCTTCACGATGGATACTGCCAGTTTAGGAAATGACATCTCTACTCTTCCAAACTTTCCGGCAGAAATCCGTGCGCCACAGGGAACTCTGCCCGGTGTCTCATCTTTTCAACTTCACTTTGCCGATCACCATGTTTTAACGGCAGGGGACGCCCCTGATGTATTAGTGGCAATGAATCCTGCGGCGCTAAAGGCAAATATTAAAGATATCCCTCGGGGCGCAACGATTATCGTTGATAAAGATGAGTTCACTACTCGCAACTTAACTAAGGTCGGATACGACACTAATCCCTTAGATGATGGCACGTTGAGCAGTTATAAAATTCATCCCGTTGCCCTTACCTCTATGACCGTTGCAGCCTTGGCCGAGCTTCCGCTATCTCGCAAAGAGGCAGAGCGCGCTAAGAATATGTTTGCACTCGGCCTACTCTCCTGGATGTATCACCGCCCAACTGAGGCAACCGAGGCCTTCTTAAAGGCAAAGTTTGGAAAGAAGCCCGATATTTTGGAGGCAAACTTAATCGCCTATCGCACTGGATGGAACTA
>JBILUX010000177.1:0-2671 GCA_044370765.1 Candidatus Planktophila sp.
GAAGAGATCTACATCCTCTTCAGTCGTATCCCATGAACACATCCATCGAACTTCGCCCGTAGCCTGATTCCAAACATAAAATCGGAATCTCTTTTGAAGTCGTTCACATACATCAGCGGGAAGAAGGGCAAAGACTGAGTTTGCTTCGACTTTTCGTGCAATCCTCACGCCTTGAATCTGACTTACTGCCCTCTCTAAACGCTGTGCCATTTTATTTGCATGTCCAGCATTCTTAAGCCATAAATCCGCTTCAAGGAGCGCCTCTAACTGCGCACTTATAAATCGCATTTTGGAAGCTAACTGCATAGAACTCTTACGAAGATATGGAATATTCAAAGAAACACCAGGGTTGAGCGATACCACCGCCTCACATCCCATTCCACCATTTTTAGTTCCTCCAAATGAAAGAACATCTACTCCAGCATCAGTAGTGAACTCTCGAAGGCCAACACTTAGTGATGCCGCTGCATTAGCGATGCGCGCACCATCCATATGTAATTTCATTCCGTGAGAGTGAACGTACGCAGAGAGCTCTTTCACCTCATCAACGCTATAGAGGGTTCCGAGTTCAGTTACTTGAGTAATGCTGACAACGGCCGGTTGTGCGCGATGAACATCGCCAAAGCCCCAGGCTTGTTGCGAAATTAACTCTGGGGTCAACTTTCCATCCTCAGTCGGGATAGTCCACAATTTAATTCCAGCAACTTTTTCTGGTGCTCCCCCTTCATCAACATTTAAATGCGACGTTGAAGCGCAGATCACAGCCTCCCATGATGAGAGCATCCCTTGAAGGCTGATTACATTGGCGCCGGTTCCATTAAATAATGGAAAGGTTTGCGCACTCTCTCCAAAATGGCGAGTGAAAACCTTTGCTAATCGCTGCGTAACATCATCATCGCCATATGCAGTTTGATGTCCGTTGTTTGCCAAAACCATCGCCTCAAGAATCTGAGGGTGAACTCCGGCATAGTTATCACTTGCAAATCCTCGCCATATTTGAGAAGTCATTGGCTCAGTATTGCCTATAAAGAAAGGCATGCAATTAAAAGAATAAATGAGTGTCCTCGGCCGGAGTCGGACCGGCGACCTACCGCTTAGGAGGCGATTGCTCTATCCACTGAGCTACGAGGACCTTCGTATAACAGGGGCAATCTTGTCATGAATTATGGAGAGGGCTAGACTCAATAATCTAATGTAAAGGATGTTTTTCCTCATGAGGGGCCAACAATGAATGCGCTAGTTATAGGCGCGGGCGGAGTTGGCAGCGCTATTGTCAATATCGCATCGCGCAAGAGTTTTATCACTTCCATGGTGGTTGCCGATCGCGAACTATCTCGCGCGGAAACTGCTGTCATCCGGGTCAAAGATGCCAGGTTTTCGGCGGCTGAAGTAAATGCCGCCGAGCTTGAAGATATTAGGGCACTAATCCGCAAAGTAAAGCCTGATGTGGTCATCAATGCTGTGGATCCACGTTTTGTTATGCCGATATTTTTAGCTTGCGAGATTGAGAATACGAACTACATAGATATGGCGATGTCTCTTTCGCGCCCGCATCCGCATTATCCAAATACAGAAACAGGCGTGAAACTTGGTGACGAGCAGTTTGCTCGCGACTGGAACTGGAAAGAACGAAATATCTACGCATTAGTTGGCATGGGTATCGAACCTGGAATGAGTGATGTCTTTGCGCGATATGCGTCCGATCATCTCTTTAGTCGACTTGATTCGGTCACTATCTTTGATGGCTCTAATTTAGTTGTAGAGGGTTATGACTTTGCTCCATCGTTTTCAATCTGGACGACGATTGAAGAGTGTCTTAATCCCCCATTAGTTTGGGAGGATGGCCGAGGTTGGTTTACAACCGATCCCTTTAGCGAGCTTGAAGTATTTGATTTCCCAGAAGGTATCGGGCCTGTCGAGTGTGTCAATGTTGAGCACGAAGAGGTTGTACTGATCCCGCAGAAAGTTGACGCTAAAAAAGTTAATTTTAAATATGGTCTTGGTGCACAGTTCATAACAACATTAAAAACGATACAAATGTTAGGTATGGATCGTAAAGAGCACGTTGAGGTGCAAGGCGTTTTAGTCTCTCCTCGCGATTTGCTTGCAGCCTCGTTGCCGGATCCAGCAACACTTGGATCTCGCATGAAGGGTAAGACGTGCGCAGGTGCACTTGTCAAAGGATTGGACAAAGAGGGTAAGGCCTATGCCTGCTATCTCTATAACGTTGTAGATAACGAGTGGTCGATGACTGAATATGGTGACCAGGCCGTTGTCTGGCAGACGGCAGTCAATCCTGTAATCGCTATGGAGCTTATTCATAAAGGTATTTGGAAGCCCGAAGGTGTTGCAGGCCCAGAGTGGTTTGATGCAAAGCCATTCCTGGATTCACTTGAGTCCTACGGAACAGAGTGGAAAATTCGCGATGAAGATACTTCGGGAATCATTGTCTAAATGAAGAAAAGCTTCGATGTCGTAATTATCGGATCCGGCTTTGGTGGCTCGGTTTCAGCCCTGCGCTTGCGTGAAAAGGGCTATAGCGTCGCTGTTTTAGAGGCAGGACGTCGCTTTGAAGATAAGGATTTTCCAAAGACTTCTTGGCGACTTCGAAAATTTCTCTTTTCCCCAGCCCGTGGTTGTTATGGAATTCAGCGCATTCATGTGCTTACCG
>JBILUX010000178.1:0-2668 GCA_044370765.1 Candidatus Planktophila sp.
TCTAGTAAGCACCGATGGAATTAATTGAAATATTCCGAATAGTGGATTCTCGCTAAGGCTTGCACCTTCTCCTGCTTTAGAGTTGCACAGTTCCACATTGAGCTCTGATTTGGAGGCGCAAAGCAATGACTGACAGAGTTGCGGTAGTAACTGGCGCGGCACGGGGCATTGGATTCGCTACTGCTCAGAGGTTGGCAGAGGCCGGTCTTAAAGTCGCACTGATCGACCGTTCCCCTTCGGTGATAGAACAAGCCGAGCGACTTAAGAGTTCTGGGCACACCGCGATTGGAGTTATCGGCGATGTAAGTACTGAGAGCTCCGTCAATGAGTTTATGACCGAGGTTCGAAATGCATTTGGAGCGATCTCAATTCTTGTCAATAACGCCGGTCTCACTGGAGTTCACCGTGATTGGAAGAGTGTGACAGCTGAGCAATGGGACGAAGTTATGACAGTGAACTTGAAGTCAATGTTTCTCTGTTCGCGTGCGGTGATCTCTGACATGGAGAAGCAAAAGTGGGGCCGGATAGTAAACATATCTTCGGTGACCTTCCTTAGCGGCCAACGAAATCTAATTGACTACGTCTCGGCCAAAGGTGGCACCGTCGGCCTTAGTCGCACACTGGCCCGGGAGGTTGGGCCCGATTGCATAACCGTTAACACCATAAGCCCTGGAGCTATTCGTACTGAGGCAGAGATCGAAATGGTGGTCGATGATGAAGATGCTGCCAACGCCTCTCTCCTTGCGCTTCAATCGATAAAGCGACGGGGCAAGGCCGAGGATGTTGCCGCTGCAATCGCATTTCTATGCAGCGATGATGCGGAGTTTATTACAGGCCAGAATCTAGTGGTCGACGGTGGCTGGTTGCTCAATTAAGAGCTCTCAACCCAAGGGGTGAGGCTCACATATAAGTTGATTAGTTATGTGGGATTTATCAGTATGCGGAATTTCGTGATGTTCGCCATGCGGAATATTTTGGAATTTAGAAATTCGAAATCGTTGAACTCCTAGATAAACCGAGTTATTGTTTAAATGGTTAAAAAATTAACACATTTAAACAAAAAAGCTAAAAGACAGCGTCGCTGTTTCGTTTTCCCTCAAACCGTAGTTCCAATTATGCAAGAAGGAGAGACCAATGAAGAAATCTCTAAAGTTGTCGGGCATCATCGCTATTGCGTTGAGCGCGGCACTTGTTTCATCCACCTTGGCAAGCGCAGCCACACCAGCGCCGGGCCAGGTAGGAAGCACAACTCTCAGGGCCTCACATCCTCAGAAGCCAACAAGTTGGAACTACCTACAAGATGGTACTAGCGCGCTTTATGTAACAACATATTTGAACATTCTCGAGTCTTTATTTGAGACAACTGCAACCGGCGATTTGAAGCCATTGCTAGCCAAGCAATTCACAGTCTCTAAGAATGGACTTACATACACAATTTGGTTGCGCAAAGCAACGTTCCATGATGGATCTCCATTCACATCAGCTGACGTCGTTTATTCATTACTAAAGAATAAAACGGCGCTTAATGGAATCTTGTCTGCTCCTCTCAGCATGGTCACCAGCGTAAAGGCTGTAGGCCCAAGCAGAGTTGTAGTGACATTGTCACGTCCAAGCAATCAGTTCGCTTCCGGACTCGGAACACCTGCAACTATGATTTCTCCAAGTGGATATTTTGAGTCAGATGATGTCGGAAAGAAGCTTATTGGAACAGGGCCATTCTCGTTTGGCGCTTTCCGTCCAGACGTTGACTTAACTCTCGATGCTTATTCAAAGTACTGGGGAGCAAAGCCTTTCTTCAAGAAGGTAATTCACAGCTTCATGTCAGATGAGTCAGCGACAATCTCTGCACTAAAGACAGGACAGCTCGATATTGTTGGCATGCTCCTTGGTGCTGGAGTTGACCAGGTGAAGCCATTCTTGAGTGATTCTAAGTATTCGGTTTTCTTTAATCCGGCCACTTCAGCTTCATACCTATTCCTGAGCCCAACCTCCAAGGTTCTTCAGGATATTAAGGTTCGTCAGGCAATTGCATATGCAATTGACCGCAAGCCAATCATCACTGCTGCAGTTGGTGGATATGGCAAGCCATCTTGCGTAGTTGTTCCAACGTGGACTTCTACATGGAACAGTGATTACTGTCCATATGCATACAACGTAGCCAAATCAAAGGCATTGCTCAAAGAGGCTGGTTTCCCTAATGGGCTAACACTTGATTTCCCATACCTGACTCTTGCAGAGTTCCCTGCCTCATTCGAAATTCTCACTGCACAATTAGCTGCAGTTGGAATTACGGTTAAGGGTCGAGGACTAGATATCGGCACATGGGTCCAGAAGGTTTGGTCGACTGCGACTCCTGATTACGAAATCAACCACATTACAAACAACGCAAGTCTCTTGTCATATGGTTGCAAGGGCACAACACCACCATACGGATATGGCATTTTGTGCGATCCGGTGTTTGAGTCGTACATAACTAAGAACGACCAAATTGTTAGCCCTGAAAAGTACACAGCAGCGATGAAGGCGATGACCAACCACATAACCGATGAGGCGTGGATGATCGAGCTCTTCTCTAAGAACGAGCCTGGGATTGCCAATGTCAAGCTGACTGGCCTTGCCAAGTACCGTACGGATTACGAGATGGACTACCGCAATATCAAGTGGTCTG
>JBILUX010000040.1:0-10121 GCA_044370765.1 Candidatus Planktophila sp.
CGCTCGATCCACGAATTCTTGCAAAGTATGGCAAGGCGACTCCTGAGGCCTTAGCTGAGTCTGCCCTCTGGGAGGCATCTTTATTCGAGGAGCATGGTTTTTCAGATATCAAAATCTCCGTCAAACATCATGATCCAGTAACGATGGTGAAGGCCTACAGGCTCTTGGCCGCTCAATGTGATTACCCGCTACATCTTGGCGTAACAGAGGCTGGTCCGATTTTTCAGGGCACAATTAAATCGGCCACTGCATTTGGAATCTTACTGGCAGAGGGAATCGGTGACACGATCCGTGTCTCACTCTCAGCGCCTCCAGTTGAAGAGGTAAAAGTTGGAATCTCTATTCTGGAATCTTTAAATCTACGCCAGCGAAAACTAGAAATAGTTTCCTGTCCATCATGTGGCCGTGCCCAGGTAGATGTTTATACCTTGGCTGAAAAAGTCCAAGCTGGCCTGCAAGGTATGACCGTTCCACTTCGAGTAGCCGTTATGGGTTGTGTCGTAAATGGTCCGGGTGAGGCGCGCGAGGCGGATTTAGGTGTCGCATCTGGAAATGGCAAGGGACAGATTTTTGTAAAGGGCGAAGTCATAAAGACCGTGCCTGAAGCGATGATTGTTGAAACTTTAATTGAAGAGGCGATGCGATTGGCCGAAGAAATGGAAGCTGCGGGCGTTGCATCAGGCGTGCCCACCGTTGATATTAGATAGGCTCACGCCATGTTGAAAATGTCCACGCTCTTTTTGCGTACCCTTCGCGATGATCCAGCCGATGCTGAGGTCGCAAGCCATCGCTTACTCGTACGCGCTGGATATATACGGCGAATAGCTGCAGGAATTTACTCGTGGCTTCCACTTGGCGTTATCACTCTTCGCAATATTGAAAATATCGTTCGTGAAGAGATGGACAATGCAGGTTTTCAAGAGGTCCATTTTCCTGCACTTTTGCCACGCGAGGCCTATGAGACCACTAAGCGCTGGGAAGAGTATGGCCCGTCGCTATTTCGCCTTCAGGATCGTAGAGGCGCAGATTACTTACTAGGACCCACTCACGAAGAGATGTTTACCTTGATGGTCAAGAGTGAGTACTCCTCATATAAAGATTTACCGCTGTCGATCTATCAGATTCAGACAAAGTATCGCGATGAGGCCCGTCCACGCAGCGGAATTATTCGCGGTCGTGAGTTCATTATGAAGGACTCATACTCATTTGATATCGATGATGCCGGCTTGGATCTTTCATACGAAAAGCATCGCAATGCATACATCAGTTGCTTTAACCGATTAGGTATGAAGTACAACATTGTTAAGGCTGTATCGGGTGCAATGGGTGGATCAAAATCAGAAGAGTTTTTAGCACCATGCTCGACCGGTGAAGATACCTATGTGTTGTGCCCTAAGTGTGGCTATGCAGCCAACGTCGAAGCGATGATTACCAAAGTGGCCGCGGTAGATTCATCGTCAGTTCCAGCGCTAGAGGAGCTAGATACTCCAAATACACCAACTATTGACTCACTTGTCGCTGTCATGAATGAAAAATTCGGCGGGGGATATACGGCCGCCGATACTTTAAAAAATATTATGTTAGTCGCCGATGGAAAGGCAATTGCAGTATTAGTTCCTGGCGATCGTGAAGTTGACTTAAAGCGCATGCAAGAGAATTTAGCTGGGGGTCAAGAGGCTGACTTTGCTAAGCACCCCAAGCTCGTTAAAGGTTATATAGGGCCGCAGAATCTAAAAGATACTGGAATCACTGTCTATGCCGATCCACGTGTTGCACCAGGAACATCATGGATTAGTGGTGCTAATAAAAACAATCGCCATGCTCGATTTGTTGTTAATGGACGCGACTTTATCCCTGATGCATATATTGAAGCAGCTGAAGTCCGCGCGGGAGATTCTTGTCCCGACTGCGCCACCGAAATTGTCATTGATAGAGCGATAGAGATAGGTCATATCTTTCAGTTAGGACGAAAATATGCCGAAGCGCTTAGCCTTACAGTTTTAGACCAGAATGGTAAATCGCAGGTAGTAACAATGGGCTCCTATGGAATCGGTGTAACGCGAGCCGTAGCGGCAATTGCCGAGCAGACAAGTGATGAGATTGGCCTTAACTGGCCAGTTGAAATTGCGCCAGCGAAAGTACATATCGTTGCAACCGGTAAAGAAGACTTACCCTTTGATACCGCGCTCAAATTAGGCTCTGATTTAGAAGCAGTTGGAATTTCAGTAATGCTCGATGATCGTCGTGATGCAAGCGCAGGAGTTAAGTTTAAAGATGCCGAGTTAATTGGCATTCCGATTATTGTTGTAGTCGGAAAGGCTCTGGCCGATGGCAATGTTGAAGTTCGCGTTAGAGCAAGCGGGGAAAAGAGCGAAGTAGCTTTGGCTGAAGCCGTTACTTCAATCGCAGCGATTCTCAAGTAAGGCTCTTGGCATGGGCGAATTAACCATCGCAACGGGATTATTTCTCCTTTCCGCCTCCTTCTTTGCCGGCTTTATAGATTCAATTGCAGGCGGCGGAGGGTTAATCCAACTTCCGGCGTTGTTAATCGGCCTGCCTAAAACCGAAACAGTCACGGTTTTGGGTACGAATAAATTAGCCTCTGTCTTTGGAACGACAACTGCCGCAGCGCTCTACCGACGCCAAATTAAACCCGAGCCTAAAGTTTTGATTGCAATGGCGCTGCCAGCTTTTATTGGATCGGCGGCGGGAGCATCCCTAGCATCTCGAATACCAACATCTAGCATGCGACCGATCGTTTTAGTTTTATTGATCGTTGTCGCTATCTATACCTGGCTAAAACCAGATTTAGGAATGGTTGAGAGATTTAAACACACCGATATGCGCAGAGTTCAGATTGCCATAGCCGCCGGGGCGATAATCGGCTTTTACGATGGAATCTTTGGCCCGGGTACGGGTTCATTTTTAATGCTCGTTCTAGTCGCATCCCTTGGCTATGCCTTTATTACCGCATCGGCAATTGCGAAAGTCGTTAATGTTTCAACCAACCTCGGCGCCCTTATTATCTTTGGTGTGCACGGTGCGATTATTTGGCAGATAGGTCTTGGCCTTGGGGCTGCAAATGTAACGGGGGCCATTATCGGCTCTCGCCTGGCCATACGTGGCGGTTCGACTTTGGTACGAAAGCTCTTCCTGGTTGTAACAATTGCCCTGATCGTTAAAGTAGGAATTGATACTTTTCAATCTTTCTAGTTACAATTGCCGTTACAACTTAATAAGAAAGTAGCAACTTATGTCACTTCAAGACTCCTTAACAGAACTCCTTAGACCCGCTGTAGAGAATGAGGGTTTTTTCCTCGAGCAGGTTCTCGTATCAAATCCCGGCAATCACCGAATTCTTACCTGTGTTGTCGATGGCACAAAACCACTTAATCTCGATGAGGTGACCGTTGTTTCGCGCTTGATATCAGAGCTTCTAGATGAAACGACCCTCATCGACGATGCCTTTACCCTCGAAGTTACATCTCCAGGTGTTGATCGCCCGCTGACCGAGCGCCGTCACTGGGAAAAGAATGTAACGCGAATAATCTCAATGGTGATGAATGATGGCACAGCCTTAACTGGCCGCCTTACCGAACTGCGTGCCGATGATGCCACTTTTGTTGAAAATATTAAAGGTCGCATGAAGACGCATGTGATTCTCTTGGCCGATATCAAAAGAGCTAATGTTGAAGTTGAATTTAGCCGCAAGGATGAAGAGTAAATGCATGTCGAGATGAGTGCATTGGTCGCACTAACGACTGAAAAAGGAATTCCGCTCGAACAGTTAATCCAGGCAATCGAGATTGGTGTCCTTACCGCCTACAACCAGACAGAAGAGGCTAAGCGTCATGCGCGCGCTGTTTTAGATCGCGAAACTGGCGAGATTCAGATTTTGATTCCACAGTTCAATGAGATCGGTGAAAGAGTTAGCGATGAGCCAGATATGCCCGAAGGTTTTTCTCGCGTAGCAACATCTACGGCACGCCAGATTATTAAATTAAAAATGCGCGAGACAAATGATGCCTCTATCGTTGGTGAATTTACTGGCAATGTTGGCGATGTCATTTCAGGAGTAGTTCAGCAGGGACGTGACCCTAAGATGATTAACGTTAATTTAGGTCGAACCGAAGGCCGCATTCCTCCACAGGAGCAAGTTCCGGGTGAGGTCTATAACCATGGCGATCGAATTAAATGTTTCGTTGTTGAAGTTAAGCAGGGGTTAAAAGGGCCAGAGATTATGTTGTCTCGTAGCCACCCAGCACTTGTAAAGCAGTTATTCGCCTTTGAAGTTCCTGAAATCAATGATCGCATCGTTGAGATTATGGCTGTGGCGCGTGAGGCGGGGCATCGCACCAAGGTCGCTGTTAAATCTCACCGAGCAGGCGTAAGTCCAAAAGGTTCCTTGATCGGGCCGATGGGTTCGCGTGCTAGGGCCGTTATGGATGAGCTCCATGGCGAGAAAATCGATATCGTTGATTGGTCTGAAGATCCAGCGGCCTTTATTGCTCACGCACTTGCCCCAGCCAAGGTGGTCTCCGTTGAAATCACCGACCTTGCCTCTCGCAGCGCAAAGGTCATCGTTCCGGACTATCAGTTATCTCTAGCCATTGGAAAAGATGGACAAAATGCACGCTTGGCCGCGCGCTTAACGGGCTGGCGTATCGATATTCATCCCGATAATCCCATTATGTAAACAGGGCATTCATTAGATACCATTGCCCCCTGCACTTCAAATGAAATGGATAAGAAAGATATGAAACTCACATGAGCTCGCTAAAACTATGAGGTCGTACAACTAGGGCTTGCATGTGGATTACATGCGGGCCAAGACAGGGGAAAATGTGTCAAAGGTCCGCGTACACGAGTTAGCAAAACAACTCGGTATGGAGAGCAAGGAAGTTCTTGCAAAGCTCCAAGATATGGGTGAGTTCGTAAAATCGGCATCATCGACAGTAGAGGCGCCAGTTGTGCGCAAGCTCATCGAAATGTTTCCCAATGCGAAACCACTCGAGGAAAAAAAGCCTGTAAAGAAAGCGGCCGCTAAAAAAGCCGCTGCAAAGCCAAAAGATGAGGTAAGCGCTGAACAGGCCGCCTCGCTTGCAGCCGAGCTAGGTGTCGACTTAGAGGCGATTAAGGCTGAAGCGATTCGCGCCGATGCACATAAGGCCGAGCTTCATGCAAAGGCCGAGGCGGTACGTGCAGCCGAAGATGCCGATGCTCCAATCTCACCAGCGGCTACTTCAACTCCGGCACCACGAGTTGGCAACAATCCATTTTCATCTGGCGTCAATGCGGTGCCACGTCCACCGCGTCCTGGTAACAATCCATTTTCAACTGGAGGCGCAGTTCCGCGTCCACCTCAACGTCCAACTGGGGCACCACGTCCTGGAATGGCAGGAGCTCGTCCAGGTTCAGTACGCCCAGGTTTTGCTGCACGTCCACCAAGTTCGCGCCCAGCGGCAGGTGCAGGATTTCCTCCCCGTACCGGCAGTGCACCAACTCCTGGTTCACCATATAAAAGTAATGGCCCAGCAGGTGCACCAACTACAGGTGCACCAACTCGTCCAGGTGGCGGTCGCCCACCACAACGAGGAGGCGCGGGCGGAGCATTTGGAAAGAATGCGAGTAAAAAATCGGGTCGCAAAGCCAAGTCACGTAAAGCACTTCGCGATGAGTTCGACAATATGCAGGCACCGCAACTTGGTGGTGCAGTTGTTCCGCACGGAGATGGAAAAACTCCAATTCGCATGCGTCGTGGCTCATCGCTGGCAGACTTTGCCGACAAGATTGGCGCAGATCCAGCAGCATTAGTTGCAGCTCTCTTTCACTTAGGTGAGATGGTGACGGCAACGCAATCAGTAGATGCCGATACATTTGAAATTCTCGGCGTACAACTCGGATATGTCATTCAGATTGTTAGTCCAGAAGATGAAGATCGCGAACTTCTTCAGGGCTTCGATATTGATTTAGCTGACGAACTCGCTGAGCTCAATCCAGAGATGCTCGTTGCGCGTCCACCAGTAGTTACTGTTATGGGTCACGTTGATCACGGTAAAACTTCACTTCTTGATGCAATTCGCAAGAGCGAAGTTATGAAATCTGAAGCTGGTGGAATCACTCAGCATATTGGCGCCTATCAAATTCACCATGATCACAATGGCCTTAACCGCGCGATTACATTTATCGATACACCGGGTCACGAGGCATTTACTGCCATGCGTGCACGTGGTGCCAAGGTAACCGATATCGCCGTTCTTGTTGTGGCTGCAGATGATGGCATCATGCCTCAGACTATTGAGGCACTTAACCACGCTCAAGCAGCCGATGTCCCAATCGTTGTTGCTGTTAACAAGATGGATAAAGAAGGCGCTAATGCCGACAAGGTCCGCCAACAGCTAACTGAGTACAACTTGATCGCTGAAGAGTACGGCGGAGAGACAATATTCGTTGACGTATCTGCGAAAACAGGACTTGGTGTAGATGCTCTCATCGAATCAATTCTTCTTACCGCCGATGCAGCAATTGATCTTCGTGCAATTGCCGATGACAGCGCTCGTGGCGTGGCTATTGAAGCCCACCTTGATCGTGGCCGTGGCCCAGTTACAACCGTTCTAGTTCAACGCGGTACCTTGAAGATCGGTGATGCAATCGTTGCCGGTGGTTCATTTGGTCGCGTGCGTGCGATGCTCGATGAAAACGGCGATAACGTTGAAACTGCCGGACCGTCTCGTCCAGTTCAAGTTCTCGGATTCACATCCGTACCAAGTGCGGGAGATACATTCTTAGTTGCCGATGAAGATCGCACAGCACGTCAGATCGCTGAAAAGCGTCAGGCTGCTGAGCGAAATGCTCAACTTGCTAAGGCACGCAAGAAGGTTTCATTGGAAGACTTCATGGAGCAGTCAAAGGTCTCAACACTTAACTTAATTCTTAAGGGTGACGTGAGTGGATCTGTTGAAGCTCTCGAAGAGGCGCTTATGGCCCTAGATGTTGGCGCAGAGGTTGATCTTCGCGTTATTCACCGAGGCGTTGGCGCAATTACTAAGAGCGACATTACCTTGGCATCTGCATCGACTGCAGTTGTTATCGGATTCAACGTTAAGCCAGAGCCACAAACTGCAATCTTTGCCGATCAAGAGGGCGTTGAAGTCCGCTTCTACTCCGTTATTTATCAGGCAATCGATGATGTTGAACTCTCTCTTAAGGGTCTGCTCAAGCCAATCTACGAGGAGTTTGTTCTGGGTAATGCTGAAGTTCGAGAGATCTTCAAGTCATCTAAGGCAGGAAACATTGCTGGATCTATCGTTAAGGATGGAATCATCCGACGAAATGCAAAGGCACGTATTTTGCGCGGAGATAAAATCCTCGTCGATGACCTCACTATCGATTCACTTAAGCGATTCAAAGATGATGCAACTGAAGTCAAAGAGGGCTTCGAGTGCGGAATTGGCCTTGGCAATATGAAGGAGATCGCAATCGGTGACATGATTCAAGTATTTGAGATGCGCGAGAAAAAGCGGGTATAAATTATGAGTCCATCACACCGTACGTTAAAAGTTGCAGACCGCATCAAAGTGGTAGTGGCACAGATCTTAGAGACGAAGATTAAAGATCCGCGTCTTGGTTTTGTCACTGTCACCGATGCGCGCGTTACCGGTGACTTACAAATGGCATCGGTTTTCTATACCGTCCTTGGCGACTTAGATGCCCGTGCATCAACGGCAGCGGCACTCGAGAGCGCAAAAGGTGCGATTCGTTCAGCCCTTGGGCGCGAACTGGGCTTGCGCATCACTCCATCGATTGAGTTCTTTGAAGATGGTCTGCCAGAGAGTGCAAAAGCCCTTGATTCTCTACTTGCACGCGTGCACGAGCAGGATGCTGAAGTTGCAGCGCTTCGCAAGAACGCCACATATGCCGGGGGAGAAGATCCATATAAAGCCCCTCGCATTATCGAGTCGGAGTAATCATCGAGCACGGCTTTCTGGTTGTAGATAAAGAGCCAGGAATGACAAGCCATGATGTTGTAGCAATTGCTCGTCGCGCACTTGGAACTCGAAAGGTTGGCCATGCCGGCACGTTAGATCCAATGGCGACAGGAATTTTGGTTTTGGGCTTTAACAATGGAACCCGCCTACTTCAGTACATCACCGATGGCGATAAGACTTATCAAGCAACCGTCGTTTTAGGCGCTGCAACAGTCACGGATGATAAAGAAGGCGAAATCATTTCGCAGAGTGATGTTTCGGGCATTACCGATACACAGATTGAAGTTGAGCTAGCAAAGATGCGCGGAAGAATTATGCAACGTCCAAGTTCAGTATCGGCCATTAAAGTCGATGGTGAGCGCGCATACGACCGAGTTCGAGCTGGAGAAGTAGTCGAACTCGCTGCTCGCGAGGTCACGATTAGTCAGTTAGATATTCTTCAAATTCGGCGCTTTGATGAAACGATTGAAGTCGATATAGAAGTTACCTGCTCTGCCGGAACCTACATCCGATCAATTGCACGAGATTGTGGAAACGCACTCAACGTTGGTGGTCATCTCTCGTCGTTGCGTCGCAGTCGAGTTGCAGGCTTTGGGTTAGATCGAGCAGTTACTCTCACCCAATTAAAAAGCGGTGAATTTCAAGCTTTACCATTGGCCGATGTCGCACGTGCAACCTTTTCGCCTCGTGAGCTAGCTTTAGATGAGCGCCAAGAGCTCTCATTCGGTCGTCCGCTCTCGGCCAATCCAACGGATGGAATTTATGCGGGGATGAGTGGCGATAATCAACTGATTGCACTGCTAGCCAATAAAGATGGCCTTGCTAAACCTATTGCTGTGTTCGCAGCGGCGAACTAACTAGGTAATAATAATCCAATGAGCGTTGTAGTAATCGGAGTCTTTGACGGTGTCCATAAGGGTCACCAGGCTGTACTCAATCGCGCCAAAGCAATTGCCGGAGATGAAAAAATCATTGCACTCACATTTGATCCACATCCAGTCAGTGTCTTTGCACCAGAGCGTGCACCGACGCTTTTGACTATTCTTACCGATCGAATCGAACTCCTCAAGATCCATAACGCCGATCAAGTCGCGGTTATGAAGTTCACGCCAGAGTTTGCAGCGATGAGCCCAGAGGATTTCGTTAATAAAATCTTGGTACAACAGTTAAGTGCAACAACGGTCGTTGTTGGTAAGAACTTTACTTATGGACATAAAGCAGCTGGAAATATTGACACCCTTAAAGCACACAGTGAGTTTGAAACAGTTGTTTTAGATTTAGCACCAGAAGATGGTGAAGTTGTTTCATCTACCCGAATTAGAAAACTGATTATTGAGGGAGATGTTGAAAAAGCCCGTGAACTATTGACTCGCCCGCATCGCTTAGATGGAATCGTTGTTCATGGTGAAAAGCGTGGCCGTAAAATTGGATACCCGACGGCAAATCTCGGCGATCTTGAGCATCAAACAATTCCATCCGATGGCATCTATGCAGGATGGTTATCCGTTGGAATCGATCGTTGGCCTGCTGCAATCTCAATTGGAACTAATCCAACTTTTGCAGGAATCCGAGGACGCCAAGTTGAGGCCTACGCTCTGGATCAAGTGGGATTAGATCTCTATACAAAGGCTGCAACAATTGAATTTGGGTGGCGCCTTCGAGATACGTTGACCTTTGATGGTCTTGAGCCTTTACTCGTTCAGATGGCCAAAGACTGCGCTAAAGCCCGCGAACTAACCGAGCTTTAACGCTCGATTTCACGTATCCACAGGCCCGCTGGTAGCCTATGCATCCAACGAGAAAGCGATTTTCCGTGAGGTACACCGGAAAACCCCGTGATCATCAGATATATAGGAGCACTAAAACATGGCACTAACAACAGAGGCAACAGCGGCAATCGTCGCACAGTACGGCTCGACTCCTACTGATACGGGAAGTCCTGAGACCCAGGTCGCTTTGCTATCCAAGCGCATTGAAGAGATCACTACACACTTAAAGACCAACCCACATGACCACCACAACCGTCGTGGACTTTTGTTACTAGTTGGACGTCGTCGTCGAATTCTTCAGTATCTCGCAAAGACAGATATCAATCGCTACCGTGCGATTATCGAAAAGCTCGGTATTCGCCGC
>JBILUX010000179.1:0-2591 GCA_044370765.1 Candidatus Planktophila sp.
GTCGGCGGTAGATAGGCCCTTTGCGTTTAATGTGGTTGAGAATCCAGCAAGAATGACTAGAAATATCGATGTTGCAATCCATAGCTTACGGGGACGCTTTTCAACACCTGCTCCGATTTTTGCCCACGTGCCTTCTAGCTGTGAGTTCACGTCATCAAAGCGTGGAATACGCGGCCAGAAAATCCAGCGACCGAAGGCCACTAGGAGCGCCGGCAACAAAGTTAAGATTGTGATCATCGATGCGGCAATTCCAATTGCTCCGACAGGTCCGAGACCTCTGTTATTTGAAAGTTCGCTGAGTAATAGAACTAAGAGGCTGACGATCACTGTGGCGCCGGATGCAAGAATCGGCTCGAATACACCTTTATATGCAGCCTTCATGGCATCGAATCGAGACTCGTAGTGATGGAGCTCTTCGCGATAGCGTGAGATTAAGAGAAGTGCGTAATCAGTTGCCGCACCTAGAACAAGGACTGAGAGAATTCCTTGAGACTGTCCACTCAGATCGATTGCATTGTTCTTGGCCATAATGTAGACAATCCCACCGGCCGTTGATAATGCGATGAGAGATGAGAAGAGCGGCAGAATCCATAAAACAGGCGAGCGATAGACAATAATTAAAATTAAGGCGACGACTACAAGAGTTGTTAAAAGAAGTGATGAATCGATGCCTCCGAAGGCACCAAAGAGATCACCAAGAAGTGCCCCAACACCAGTTACATTTGCCGTTAGACCATTTGCCTTTCCATAGGCCGCAGAGTCTTCACGCAAAGTTTTAATAATCTCGGGTAAGACTGGCTTCTCGTTAGGCAGCAAATCTCTAGCTGAATCAAAGGTGAGAGGAAGGCTTACAAGTAAGGCCTTCTTATCCTCGGATGCAAAGGCGAATATTGGTTGACCAGGAATTAAATATTTCGAGATTGCGATATCTGAACCCTTAATAGGGGTTGCTCCAAGTTTGCTCAGGTGGGCATTTAACGCGGCAATTTTTGTATCATCGACGCTGCCAAGGTAGAGAACTAAAGTTGGGATTGTCTGTGTCTGATCGGCAGAAAACTTTGTGATGATCTTCGATGCCTGCGTAGATTCGGCATTTTGAGGTAAAAACGCTGAATTATCATTCTCCTGGACCGTTGAAAGAGAGCCAAATAAGGGGCCAAATACGCCGCTTGCCCCTAGCCAGATGAAGATCACAAATAGAGCTGTGACAAATGGACGGCGGCCTTTTTTGCGAACAGGTGTAGACACGGTTAAATCCCCTTTGGATTGGTATGGAGGCAATCCTACCTTTAGGGTAGGCAAGTGCCTGTCTTAGCCAGTCCTAACCAAACCCCTATCGCCCTTACACGCCATGGCCTGATCGATTACTCAAAGGCCTGGGATGTGCAGCGAGCGATTCATGGCGAGGTCGTTGAAAAGATACGCCCGAACACTCTTTTACTTTTGCAGCACCCTTCCGTCTACACGGCCGGACGCCGAACTCAGGAGTCAGAGCGCCCTCAAGATGGAACACCAGTCATCGATGTTGATCGCGGCGGAAAAATTACCTGGCACGGTCCTGGTCAGCTGATTGGCTATCCCATCGTTCGTCTTGCTAAACCAACTGAACTCGTAGGTTTCGTTCGAGAAATCGAAGCCGGACTTATTGCCGTATGTGAAGAGCTAGGCATAAAGGCGCAGTGCGTTTCCGGTCGCTCAGGGGTGTGGATCCGCGATGAGAAAGGTGATCGAAAGATCGCAGCTATCGGAATCCGTGTTGCAAAAGGAGTCACCATGCATGGCTTTGCCCTAAATATCTGTCCAGATTTAACTCCATTCGCCCAGATCATTCCATGTGGAATTGAAGATGCTGAAGTAACATCGATGGAAAAAGAGCTAGGACGAAAAATCACAATTGAAGAGGTTGCACCGATTGTAGAGCGCCATATATTTGAATCTCTGAAAAAGGTGAGCATATGAGCATCGAGCCACAGGGTCGCAAAATGATCCGCATCGAAGCAAGAAATGCACTGACTCCGATTGAGCGCAAACCTGAATGGATTAAGACTCGGGCCAATATGGGACCTGAGTTCACGCGTCTTGCCTCATTAGTAAAGAGCGAGGGTCTACATACCGTCTGCCAAGAGGCTGCCTGCCCGAATATCTTTGAATGCTGGGAAGACAAAGAGGCGACTTTTTTAATTGGTGGAGATAAATGCACAAGACGCTGCGATTTCTGCAACATTGATACGGGAAAGCCAGATCCCCTTGATCGCACCGAGCCACTCAAAGTCGCCGAATCAGTCAAAGCGATGGGGCTTGCCTATGCAACTATCACTGGTGTTACGCGCGATGATCTACCCGATGAAGGCGCTTGGCTCTATGCCGAAACAATTAGGCAGGTTCACGAGCTCAACCCTGGTTGCGGTGTTGAGATGTTGGCCCCAGATTTTCATGCAAAGAGCGAGCTTCTAAATCAAATCTTTGAAACCCGCCCTGAAGTCTTTGCCCATAACTTAGAGACCGTACCCCGTATTTTCAAAGAGATTCGCCCGGCATTTACTTATGAAAAATCCTTACGTGTCATAACTATGGCCCGTGATTTTGGTTTG
>JBILUX010000181.1:0-2531 GCA_044370765.1 Candidatus Planktophila sp.
GGAGTGATTCGCTTCTCTTACATTTAATGATGAAGCTTTTTACCGTAAGAAACTCTATTTGTTGGGTTTGAGTACTGAATCAAATAGTGAGCGAAGCTCTGAGACAACCTCTTTAGGGGCACTTCGTGGATGACCCGCGTTAAAAGGTGGCTTCGGGTCGTACTCCATATCCAACTGCATCTTCTCGGCAAACTTTTTTCCAAATATTCGCTCGGCTAAAACCAATGACATATCAATTCCTGCCGACACTCCGGCAGCAGTCATTATCTTGCCGGACTCAACAACGCGTTCATCATGTGGGACTGCACCATAATCAGATAGCTCAGTATGTGAATACCAATGCGTCGTTGCCGGAACTCCTTTAAGTACACCTGCAGCACCCAGCATGAGCGCGCCGGTGCAAACCGAAATCGTCCACTCTGTAGTTGGATGGATTTTGGCGATCCAATCGATTAACCGATCCCCTGTGCGTGCCATTGTGATTGCAGGTAGGCCGCCTGGCACTACCAAGATATCGACTGAGTTGACCTCGGAGATTGATTTCTGTGCCTGAATTACCGTTGCAGAGCCATCACTTATAGGTCCTGCCTCGTGAGCAACGAAGAAAAACTCGTAACCTGGAAATTGCGACAGAGCGTGATAGGGACCAATTGCATCTAGGGGCGTGAAGCCTGGATACAAGAGCATCGCAATCTGCTTCATGGTGTGATTCTTAAGAAGTGTTAGCGCATCTTTGGTGCGCGTGTAGGCATCGGACCCTTTGGAATTGGCATTGATAAACCACCAACTGCCTTTAAGCGGACTCGGACTTCGCGCATTTGATGTGCAGTTAACTTCTTAGGCATTTTCTGTAAGTGCTTTTGAAGTTTGCGTAAGGGGACTTGTCCTTTTTCTTCGCCAACCACAACCAGAGTGATTGGGACTCCGGGTGCGAAACGCTCAGTCTTTTTGCGCTCGTCAGTAAGCATTTGGTTAACGCTCTGGGAACCTTCACCAGTTAATACGATTCCGGCACGGCCAACACTTCGATGGACCATATCTTGGTTTCGTGCAACTGCAACGGCCGGGGTAGTGGTCCATCCTTTGCGGATTGCCATGAGCACGCTTGCTCCGGCACCCATCTGACCTTCGATCGATGAATAGGCGGCAGTTCCAGCTTGGCGCGTAAAGAATAGAAGCGCCATTAAGAATGAGAGCGGTAGGAATATAAAGGCGAAATAAATAGGATGGCCAAGACCAATTCCAATGGCGACTCCGATAAGCAAAGTGGCAAGGAAGATGCCGATCAGAGCAAAAGGGATCCAGGGTTTTACAACCTTGGTGACGTTGTAGGCATCACGGAAAGTTTGAAAACGAGGGGCTTTGATCTTCTTTTCTTTTGCTTTTCTCTTAAACATGTCGCTTAGTTTAGTGGTGCAGGGGCAGTTCCACCAAGACGGGTAGGTGCCCAGCGTTGGCCCACATGGCTATCAGGGTAGTTATCTTGGACTTGGTGGAGCATCTCTATAAGCGTTTTTCGCAGGAGAGCCTCTGCAACTTCAAGATCATCACCCTTTTTGTAGAAAATCGGTTGACCGAATACAACGCTGACTGGAATATATTGCCGGCGAAGATTTCGCTTGACGCCTTTAGTCCAAATTCGTTGGCTGCCCCAGATAATGGTCGGGATAACTGGGACGCCAGCTCCCATTGCAAGACGCACCGCACCTGATTTTAAACCCTTGATTTCAAAACTAGTTGAGACTGTACCTTCAGGAAAGATTCCAATGATTTCTCCTGATTTCAAAGCACGAAGGGCTGCAACGAAAGAGGCGGCGCCATGCTCACGATCGACATTGATGTGATGCATTCCTCGCATCAATGGGCCAGCGAGTTTATTATTGAATACTTCCTTCTTTGCCATGAAGCGTACGTAACGCCCGGCGGGAAGGGCCGCTGTGCCAGTAAGTGCGAAGTCAAGGTAGCTTACGTGATTGATCGCAAGAATCGCGCCATCTTTTCGCGGAACATTTTCTACACCTTGAAAATCAAATTTGATCCCTAAATATTTCCAGAGAGTTTTTATTACAACAATAACTGGGGGATAGACGAGATCAGCCATGGCTCGCCTTAGCTGCCATTGCCTGCTTGTAGAGTCGCCCAGCGCGATAGCTAGAGCGGACCAAAGGTCCACTCATGACTCCGAGGAATCCAGCCTCTGTCGCCTCTGTTGAAAGCTCAACAAACTCTTCTGGCTTTACCCAACGAACAACTGGGTGGTGGCGGTTTGTTGGTCGCAAGTACTGCGTAATAGTAATTAAGTCACAGCCAGCGCTTCGAAGATCTACAAGTGCTTGCGATACTTCTTCTCGAGTTTCACCAAGGCCAAGAATCAAATTCGACTTTGTAATCAAACCAAAATCGCGGGCCATAGTTATGACTCGTAATGATTTCTCATAAGTAAATGCCGGGCGAATCTCTTTGAAAATACGGGGTACGGTCTCTAAGTTATGGGCAAAGACTTCAGGGCGGGTTTCAAAGATTTGATTTAG
>JBILUX010000182.1:0-2529 GCA_044370765.1 Candidatus Planktophila sp.
GTTCTGCGATATTACGATGCCGGATGGAACTCCCTCTCCAGCCGATCCACGCAATGTTTTGCGTCGAATATTAGATAAGGCCGCTGGAATGGGGTACACCTGTTACACCCACCCAGAAATAGAGTTTTTCTTATTTAAATCAATGCCAGAAGTTGGCGTTGTTCCCATCCCCGTTGATCAGGGCGGCTACTTCGATCACACTCCTGCAGTTGTCGGCCATGACTTCCGCCGCCAAGCAATTACTTTGCTAGAGGCAATGGGAATCTCTGTAGAGTTTTCACATCACGAAGGCGGCCCAGGTCAGCAAGAGATTGATCTGCGCGATGCCGATGCCTTAACAACGGCCGATAACATCATGACTTTTCGCCATGTGATCAAAGAGGTCGCAATGGATCAGGGCTTCTATGCATCCTTTATGCCTAAGCCCTTTACAGATCATCCGGGTAGCGGAATGCATACGCATGTCTCATTATTTAAGGGCGAAGAAAATGCTTTCTATGATGCAAAAGCCCAGTACAACTTATCTAACGTCGGCCGCTCATTTATTGCCGGCATTCTCGAGCACGCACCAGAGATCACTGCAATTACAAATCAATGGGTGAACTCATATAAACGCTTGCATGGAGGGGGAGAGGCACCAGCTGTTATTAACTGGGGACCTAGCAATCGCGGAGCACTTGTGCGCCTTCCTATGTATAAGCCCGGCAAAGAAAACTCAACGCGTATCGAATTTAGATCTCCAGATACTGCATGCAATCCATACCTTGCCTATGCCGTCATGTTGGCAGCAGGATTAAAGGGAGTTGAAGAGCGTTATGTATTGAGCGATTCTAACGATCCAATAACACTGCCAACCGATCTTAATGAAGCAATAATCCAGATGGAAAAGAGCGATCTAGTGCGCGAAACTTTAGGCGAACATGTCTTTGAATATGTGCTTCGCAATAAGCGTGCTGAATGGCGAGATTACAGCCGTCAAGTGAGCGCTTACGAACTCGACAGGTATTTGCCAGTTCTTTAAGTTAATTGAAAGTTGCGCGATGTTCTTCGTCGTGATTTAAAATTACTTGTAGCATCGATTCAATTGTAATTGTGCCAAAAGTTTTGTGAATCGCAGGTGCATTGCGTTCGGCTTCAGTCAGAGATTTCAAATAAACCGCCATTGAATCGCGGCTTTTATGTAGTAGGGCTAAAGACTCATCCAAAGAAAAATCTGCATAAGTAGCTGCAGTTTTCTCACCATCTGGCTCCCACCACGCTAAGGCAGGAGGCTCTAGTCCATTGCGTTGAGCATTCACCATTAACTCAAATCGAGCCATCCAGACTTGCGTATCTACATCAGAGATATGTCCGATGGTGATTGCGGGAGTCCAGCCCTCCCCACTAAATATGCACTCTGTGGCAGATTTAGTTAAGCGATTGGTTGATTCGATGAGGGCATTAAGTTGGGATTCGAAGTTATTCACCCGCTAAGTTTAAGGCGCAAGTTTGCTCAATAAAAGGTTTACGCGTGACCCTAGAGCCATGTTGCGCAGTCTCCTCCTTAGCTGCCGTGGCGGGGTCAAATAACCGATCCCCTCGCCGCGGGGTTTGTCGTTTCGGTACACAGATGACAACCCCCGAGTACATAAGGAGCAGTAAATGAACTTTCCACAGCAAACACCATCGTCGATGCCAGTGCATCGCTACGAGCCCTTTCATCCCATCGATCTTCCCGATCGCACATGGCCATCTAAGAAAATTACCCATGCCCCTAAGTGGTGCTCGGTAGATCTTCGCGATGGCAATCAAGCGCTGATCGATCCAATGGATACCCCGCGCAAGTTAGCGATGTTCAAACTGCTAGTTGCCATGGGATACAAAGAGATTGAAGTGGGCTTTCCAAGTGCATCCCAAACCGACTTTGATTTTGTTCGAAGGATTATCGAAGAGGATTTAATTCCTGATGATGTGATCATTCAAGTTTTAACGCAGGCACGAGAGGCGCTTATCAAGCGTACTTTTGAATCCATCAAAGGTTCAAAGCAGGCCATCGTTCACTTATATAACTCGACATCGACTCTGCAGCGCCGTGTTGTATTTGGTTTAGATAAGGCCGGAATTAAAAAGATTGCAACCGATGCCGCTCAAATCTGTCTTGATTTGGTTCCATCGGTTCCAGAGACAAAAATATCCTTCGAATACTCACCTGAGTCATATACGGGGACTGAGCTCGAATTCGCAGTTGAAGTCTGCAACGCCGTCAATGCAATCTGGAAACCAACTCCAGCTTGGAAAACAATTATGAACTTACCGGCAACCGTTGAGATGGCAACCCCTAACGTCTATGCCGATTCAATCGAGTGGATGTGTCGCAACTTAGAAAACCGCGAGAATGTCATTGTTTCGCTGCACCCACATAACGATCGTGGAACAGGAGTGGCCGCTGCCGAACTCGGCTATTTAGCAGGCGCCGATCGCATCGAAGGAACGCTCTTTGGAAATGGTGAACGCACTGGAAATGTCTGCCTCGTAACTCTTGGAATTAAC